>JBCDIR010000201.1:0-5723 GCA_038748735.1 Bacteroidota bacterium
AGAACGACAATGCTCCAATTGGAATTATTCTCGCGGCCGGTAAGGACGAAATTATGGTACAATATGCTACGGGAGGATTGACCAACAAAGTATTTGTGTCCAAATACCAGACCTACTTACCGACACGCTCAGTTTTGCAAGCCAAGGTGAAAGAAGTAATGGAAAAGTCATGAAAGAAATCATCACCAAACTACAAAAAGCTTTTGACCACCGGGTGCGCCTGGGGGCGATGTCGATGTTAATGGTGAACGAGTGGGTCGATTTTACAACGCTGCGGGATAATTTGGAAGTCAGTGATGGTAACTTAGCTAGTCACCTGAAGAATTTAGAAAAGCAACATTACATCGAGCTGCGCAAGCAGTTCATCGGGCGGCGACCCAATACGAGCTACCGCGCTACGGAGGCAGGAAAGAAAGCTTTCCTGGAGCACTTGGATTACCTCGAACGTATTATTACGCGGGTGCAGCCGGGGGGAAGTCGGGAAGGGGAGTAGCGGTGGGATCGGATTTTCGTGGGGGTTGCGCTAGTGGGGTTTACACAAAGGGCGCGGAGCGGCTCACGGAGCATACGGAGAGTCAATACCACTCTGCGCACTCGGTGAGCCCCTCGGTGATCTCCGTGCTAACCAAGTGTAATTGGCAGCGGACGACCTAGCTAGCGCTAAATTTTTTTTACTTAGCAACTTTGAAAAACAAAGTACTTTATGAATAGAGGAATTGTCTTGTTTGGAATCGCTCTAGCGGCGCACCTCCTCATCTGGGAAAGTAGCCTGGGCTGGAACGCTATGATTTTTTGCCTGATGGTAACGGCGGGTATGAATTGGCTGAAGCCAGAAGTATTTGCCCGTACAGAAGTGAAAGCCCTGCTAGGCGCGTGGTGCTATTCGGCGCTTTGTGTGGTGCTGCACCATTCCGATTTGAGTATTGTCGTTTACTGGCTCACGGCCATGGTTTGTATCGGCTACATGCAAGCAGAACGGGTACATTTTTGGGGCTTTGGCTTGGTCGAGAGCGCGCGAGCGTTGTTTGGTGGGTGGTTCATTGCCTTGCGGGGGCAGATGCGGGAATTGCTGCAAGCCTCCGACTTGTGGCAGCCCATTCGACAACTGCGGTTGCTACTCGTCCCGCTAGCGATTACGGCACCATTTCTTGTGCTGTACAGCTCGGGTAACGCTAGTTTTGATTCCCTGGGGGAGTGGCTGGGAGATCGACTAAGTGGTCTCTTTGCTTTGGATATAGACTGGGGACGCTTCATCGTTTTCTTGCTGGGCTGGGCGTTTACGCTGGCGTTTCTGGGACGGCGAATTGGTATCCAACGTTTACACGCGTGGAGTAGCAAGTGGGGCTTTAATTTGGATCGGCGGAAGATTCGGGAACGTGTGCTGTCTGGCTTTTTGGGACCCATTCCTACCATGGGCTTGCAACGCGAATACCAAACAGCCCTGCTGACGTTTGGCGCACTCAACGGGCTGTTACTGCTCATCAACTTGCTTGATATTCAATCCGTTTGGTTATTCAGTGGGGAGCGTACGGCGGCCGAACTGAGCCAGTTTGTCCATACAGGAACGTGGAGTTTGATTGCCTCCATCGTACTAGCCATGATTGTGGTGTTGATTTTCCTGCGGGGTAATCTTAATTTCTTTCCCAACAACCTTCGTCTGCGACAATTGGTCTACGTTTGGTTGGCCCAAAATGCTTTTTTGGCGTTGTCCGTAGCAGTGCGCAATGCCCACTACATCGGACAGTACGATCTGGCACACGGGCGTATCGTGGTCGGCTTTTTCCTGCTGGCCGTCAGCTTCGGTTTGTACTCTATGTACCAGAAGGTAGCGCAACGCAAGACGGCATTTTACCTCCTCCAAGTCAACGCCATAGCGGTGGGCTTACTACTGCTGATGGCCTCCTCCCTCAACTGGGACGGTCTCATTACACGCTACAATT
Source organism: Bacteroidota bacterium (assembly GCA_038748735.1). Classification (GTDB taxonomy): domain Bacteria; phylum Bacteroidota; class Bacteroidia; order Chitinophagales; family Saprospiraceae; genus Lewinella. The sequence continues at coordinate 1,941 of JBCDIR010000201.1, forward strand.
TGCACTTCGGCAATAACGATAACCACTATCTAATGTACCAACTACAAAACAACCTCGAAACACTCGTAGAGGTAGCCGCCACCGAGCAATCCGACTACATTACCTTCAACAAAATTCAGTACCGCTGCCGCAGGATGGACAAGCGCTACCAACGCATGGACTGGCGCTCCTGGAACTGGTCGACTTACCGACAGTACCGGGCCATTGCACCGTATCGGGAGCAGTGGGAGGAGTAGGGGACTTTGTGGCGGTATCTGTTCAGCAAGCTGAACGGATGGTGGTACGCTCGACTTCGTCGAGTTGTGGGGTGCTCCTTCGTCGCGGTTGCTGCTCGCACAGGTGTACGGGCGTAGTGAGTACTGACCATGACCCCGACCGCAGGTACTGGAGAATACAACCGCGAGCACGCCTCAGCGTGGGGTACCCCCACGATCCCGACCGAAGGTACGGGAGAGTATCCCCGTGACCACGCCTCAGCGTGAGAACACCCCCACGAAGTACAACCACGAGCCTAGCGAGTACCCCCATGAGCGCAGCGAATACAACCACGACCACGCTTCAGCGTGGGAGTACAACCACGATCCAGACCACAGGTCAGGAGAGTACCAAGTTTCAACCATGACAACTTCCACCCTCCAACTCCCCCTCCACGGCCTCCGCAGCCATTTACTGCTCTGGGGCTACCGCGTCACCTATCCGCTTTACGCAAAACTGCACTGGCGACCACGACCTGTTTGGCAGGTACGCTTGCCGGATCTATTGCGTTTACCGCCCGGCAGTTTGGGCTACCGCTTAGGGCAATTTTTACAACAAAACGCCCTCCACTTGATGCCCGGCTTCGAAAACCACGACGTCTTTCACGTGCTGTTAGATTACCGCACTTCGGCCCCTGCAGAGGTGGCGATGCAGTGGTGTCTATTGGGCAACGGTAAGCGCAGCCTCTACTGCTTTTTGTGTGCTCTGACGGGCGCGGCACTCTTCCCGGAGCACTGGGTTGCCTTGCGCAAAGCCTACCGGCGCGGACGCAAAATGCGCCGCTTTCACCACTGGTATTTCGAGTATCTCCTCCGGGAAAATCGGGCGGAGATGCTGGCGTTTCTTAATTATAAGGAAACGCAATACGTAAATATTTGACCAGGTCAATATAAAATTAAACTATGTTAGCCATCATTAATCAACGCCTGGGCACTTGGCAAAATTTAGTGCCACTGAGTTGTTTTGCCCTGGGCATGTTACTGTTTCGGATACAGTTTCTGGAGATCGATCCACGGGCCGAGCTATTTCACATTAGTATCGGCCAATTGTTTCTGTTTCTGGGGTGGAATTTATTCCTGGCCTGGGTGCCGTTACTCTTATTGGCCTTGCTGCGTCGCTTTCAGCCGAGCAGGTGGGCCGCACTGCCCATTATTGGATTATGGTTTCTGTTTTTCCCGAATGCACCTTATCTCATTACCGATCTGGTTCACCTGCGGCCACGTCCGGGAGTTCCGCTCTGGTACGATGCGACGATGCTGTTCAGTTATGCCTTACTCGGCTTGTTGATTGCGGTGCAGGCGCTGCGGGAGATGCGGACGTATTTGCTTACGCACGTTAGTCGCCTTTGGGCCAACGGCTTCATCGCCTTCACCATCTTACTGAGCGGCCTGGGGGTCTACCTCGGTCGGGTAGAGCGCTGGAACAGTTGGGACGTCTTTTACGATCCGCTAGGGCCGGTATACGACACTTTACGCATCATCAGCACTCCTGCGGCTCACGCTCAGGCTTGGCTGATGATGATGGTCGTGACGGGCTTGGTGGGTAGTTGTTATTGGTGGGGTAGAAGGGTGTGAATTTGGGTCTATTCTTAGAAACAGTTGACAGTTTTTCGCTGAGTGGAAACTTTTTATGCAGCTGTCTATTTTTTCTTTGAAAAATCGTTCGTGTGAAATAGAATGGTTTTAAGTAGTTGATTGTTAGTATTTTGTGGTTGTTTTGTCGTGCTGCGTTAGCCTAAGTAAGCACTGTTGTTCAGGTATAAATCCTAGAATTTTTAATTTTTTTCAAAAAAATTGTCCAGGCTGTCCTATTCTGGAAAGCCCGTTCGTCATGGAGGTGAATTTAATACTTAAACCATCTAAAAATTCACACCATGACTAACTTGTTAAAATCAGCATTCTTCGTATCTTTTCTCCTCATCACGTTAACGTCAGTTGCCCAAAAGAAACTGATTCAGGTCGTGACTACCCAGCAAATTGAAGTTTCCAAGGAAGAAGCTTTCGAGCTGCTCCGCAACTTTGAACGCTTTCCAGAATGGTCACCTTTCATCGTGAGCGACCCCGAACAAAAGCACCACGTAACGGGTGAGGTGGGGCAAATCGGTTCGGCCTTTCACTGGGAAGGCGTAGCAGAAAAAAGCGAAGGCAAGCAAACCCTGACCGCACTAACCGACAACGAGTACCTGCGGATGGAATGTGACATTACGAAGCCGTTCAAGGACCAGCCGACTTTTGAATACCAAATCACGGCTACGGCAACTGGCATCGAAGTTACCCAAACCTTCGAGTTGAAGTGTTCCGGGTTCAGCCGCTTCATGATGCGTCTGTTTGGCGTAGAAAAGCAAATTGCCGCTACGAACGAGCTGGGTCTGAGCCGCCTGAAGACCCTTCTTGAAGACGAAACCCAACTCGCAGCTTCAATTTCAGAGTAAGCGGTTGTCTAAAACTTTACTAACTAATTTTCCACTCAAAAAATAACGCAGTGATGAACGAATTTATGATGATTTTTCGCCACGTACCTAATCCCGCTTATCAGCCTTCTCCACAAGACCTGGAGGCAGAAATCAAAAAGTGGCAAGATTGGATTGGAGGCATTGCCGCACAAGGCAAGTTTGTGAGCACCAATCAACTGACCTACGAGGGTAAAACCGTAGCCCCCGACGGTGTGATTACCGACGGCCCGTACGCCGAAGTCAAAGAAGTTGTCGGCGGCTACGTATTCGTAAAAGCCGAATCTTTGGAGGAAGCCATTGGCATGACCGACGGCTGCCCCATGTTTGACCACGGCGGCACCGTAGAGGTCCGTAAAATTATGCCAGCGGAATTTTAGCCAATCGTGCCATAGCTGTACGACCTGCCTGGGTACCGCAACCGCAGCTATGGCCACCTTTTCCACCAATTACAAAAAACAATTCTTCGATAATTAGCAGATGAGCGAATTATTAAGAAAGAAAAAACATTCTCTAGCAATTTTTGTGGGCTAAGTGAAAACATAGCCATAAGCGAGTGATAATGAGTGTTGACTCTGTTTTCACTTGGCTTATTCCACAAAAATTGTCAGAGAACAAAATAAATTTGTCTAATGCAAAATATATTCACACCACAGACCATCGAAGCTTTCCAAGCAAGAATTGCTAAACTCTCCGAAAATTCAACGGCCCAGTGGGGCAAGATGAACGTGTATCAGATGCTGAAGCACTGCACCGAAAACGACAAGATGATGACGGGCGAGCGCCAGTTCAAGCGGCTGTTCATCGGCAAAATCTTCGGGCGGATGTCGCTGCGGTCCAGTACCAAAGACGCGAAGCCACTCGACCGCAATTCCCCTACGCATCCCGATTTGATCATCAAAGGAAACGGCGATGTGGAGGCGCAAAAGCAAGCCTGGTTACGCGTGTTGAAAGGATACTACACGAAGCCCGCTGCAACTTTTGAAGGCTTTGTTCACCCGTTTTTCGGTAAGATGACGCCCGAGCAAATCAGCGTGTGGGCCTACAAGCACATTGATCATCACTTGCGTCAATTTGGG
>JBCDIR010000202.1:0-5717 GCA_038748735.1 Bacteroidota bacterium
CGGAGCCTAATAGCAGGGCTATTAAGGCGAGTACGGTACGAAAAGTAGCGACAAAAGGGCGATTTTAGACATTGTGAGATGTTTTTAAACAAGTTCACTTTTGAAGAAAGTATTTAGAGTTGCTATTGCTTCCAAAAATTAATGCCAACAGATGACCACCGCTAGCATGACCGAAGCTCAATTAATCGAAGCGTGCCTGCAAGATAATCGTTTAGCACAAAAAGAGCTATACGATCGCTATTCTCGCGCAATGTACACGGCCGCTTACCGGATTACCTCCGATTTCGAGCTGGCCAACGACGTTTTGCAGGAAGCCATCGTCAAGATATTCCGCCACCTAAAAAGTTTCCGCAAGGAATCGACTCTCGGCGCGTGGATAAAAACCATCGTGGTGCGTACGGCCTTGTCGCGCGTCCGCAAGGAAATTCGTATGGAAGCCCTCGAAGATTACCACCTCAAAGACCAGGTCATCGACTGGGGGCACCACCTCGAGGCGGATTATTTGGAGAAGGCTATCCAAGCACTACCCACGGGCTACCGCTCCGTCTTCGTGATGATCGAAGTGGAGGGGTACTCGCACCAGGAAGTTGCCAATATGTTGGATATTTCCGTCGGCACCTCAAAATCTCAATTGTTTTACGCCAAGAAAAAACTACGTACTATGTTAGCGAAGTATCGCTAGAATGGTCCATGAGAAAAGACATGAAAGGATTCGAGAAAAACCGCAATACGCTGCGTTCCGCCCTGCGGCAAATGCAGTCTTACGAGCCACCAGCCGATGCTTGGTCGGCCCTTGAAGCCCGCCTTGGCGAACCCGCTAAGACGACCGAAGCGCCGCTGCTAGCCGCAATTGACCGGCTGCCGTCGCATACTCCTCCCGTTGGGGTGTGGAATAAGCTTACGCAGGACCTTGATCAGCAGCGGGACGATGCCAAACGCATCCGCCTACACGCTCGTCGCCAGTGGATGCTGCGGATTGCGGCGGTCGTTGTGCTAGCGCTCACGGCTGGGGTAGTGCTAAATAATCGCCTCGCTGATCGTCCCAATATCTCTAAAAAGTATACGCAGGAGACTATGCAGCAATTCCAGCTCGACATCGACTGGGACGCGGATGAGGGTACTTTTGAACAATTGGAACAACAATTAGCCCAGCTAAATGACCCGACGCTCAACAAATTGCGTTTGGAATACGAAGAACTCAGCCTGGCACACGAGGATGTTCAGGGGATGCTCAAAGCCTACGGGCAAGACCCCCAACTGGTCCGCAAGATGGCCGATATTGAACGCGAACGTACGGATATTTACCGTCAGATTTTGGAGCAGATGATTTAGGGTATTCTTCCGACCTTTGGTCGGAATCGTGGTGGTGCGCCTGCGGCGCGGCGGTACACCTGCGGTGCGGGGTGAGTGCCTTCGGCACGGAGAATTCCTTCGCTAGCGCGACGTCGCTTTTGTTGAGCGTTAGGGAGAGGTAATAAAATAACGACCCAAGTGCAAAGCACCACGAAAATGAATAGCTGACAAGCCAAAAAATAGTATACCACTCCAACCGTGAGGAACGAGCACAGCCACCCCGTCGTAGGCGGTACCACTACAAGCTCGGTTCGCCGAGATCGTACAACCACAAACCCGACCGCAGGTCGGTAGCGTACCAACAATTTATGAAAAAAAACATCCTCTTCTTCTTACTTTTTGCTACCACGCTTCCCACCTTCGCGCAGGAAGTCGTCCAAGTCGTCACGAAAGTGATTGAAAAGACTTTCAACTACCAGGATGGTTACGAGGTGAACGTAGAAGGGCAAAAAGCGGAGATTTTCGTGGAAACCTGGGACCAGCCACAGGTGAGTTTGCGCCTGGAAATTGCGGCCAAGCATCCAGAACTGGCCGTGGCCGAAGCCGATTTGGAGACCGTTAATTTCGTTGCGCAACGTCTGCGGAATAAGATTTACTTGCGCAATTACCGCTTTGGTGAAGCTCCAGATGCTTCGTCCATTATTACGGTGACTTATTATATTACGCTACCGGAGGACTGCCCCGTTTACGTCAAGAATTACTTTGGGGCGGCCAATATTTCCAACCTCACTAACCGCCTCCGTATATTTGGGGAATACAGCCAAATTGACATTGATAACGTTAAAGGTCTGCTGGACATCAGCACCCGCTTCGGGGATATTGTCGGCGAGAAGATTGACGGTAACGTCACCATCAACGCCCGTCGTTCGGACGTAACGCTCTACGAAATTGCCGGCAATTATCAGATCAACGCCCAGTACGGCATCCTGAAATTAGCGCCTACTCAGGGCTTACTCGGTCTCGACATCAATGCCGAAAAATCGGAAATCTATCTCTACGGCGACCAACCCGAGCTGTTTGCGTACACGCTATCCGCCACCCACGGTGAGATTGAAACACCGGATAATCTCCACCTCCTAGCCCTAGAAAACACCCCCGAAATTCAGAAAGTTCAGTTCCGACCCTCGCGTCAGGAGACTTTTCCGACTATTTCCATTAGTGTCTCTTTTGGAGATGTACACGTGCGCAAAACGCCGAGGGAGGGGTTGAAGTATTGAGTATGTCCAAACCATCTCATTCCGTAGTTTTACCAAAAAAGGACCCAAAAACCAACTTTTCTTCCACTCACGTACTTACTTTTGTAGCCCCAAATTAGTCTGTAGCACCGGAACCGTATATCTACAAACGTAAGACTATGTTGAGAATCGTTCTGGCTTTCCTCTTTAGCGGAAGCCTTTCATTCCTACACGCACAGGATTTTATGCTCCAGGGTTGGTATTGGGATTACCCTAGTGCGAATTGTTCCCCCAGCTGGCCCAGCAAATGGGCACCTTACCTACAAGGACAAGCGTCTGCCTTGGGCAATGCGGGCTTCACCTACGTTTGGTTGCCGCCACCCGCTAAAGGCGGTAGTGAGTGTAGTGTGGGTTACGACCCCAAGGATTTATACGATCTCGGTGATTTTGGCGATGCACGCTATGGCTCGCGGAACCAGCTTGATGCGCTCATTAATGCCTTGAATGCTAGAGGTATAGAGGCCGTTGCGGACGTAGTTTACAATCACCGCGACGGTGGAGATTGGGAGACGAATCCTGCGGTGCGCAATTATATTTTGAACTACCCAACGGGTGCCGCCGCCTGTGGCAGTGCTACGCCTTACCCCGTTAATGGGAAGGTGAGATGGGTGTTGCCGCTGGGTGGGAGCACGGGTAACGGTCCGGGTGATTATTACCTAAAACTGCGTTCGAGTTCGCAGAATGGTGGTTTTTATAATGCGCCCTACAAACTCTTCGTTGCTACGGATAACACTACTATTCCGTTCTCCGTACCTACGGCTACTGAGACGGAACCTAACGAAGGTATAGGCTTCGGATGTAGCAACGGTGGCAGCACAACGCTACCGTTGGCTACCGATATGTTCGCTAATATGGATGGACTGGGCTGTTTAGTGGACGAGTACAAAATCACGTTGACGGCAGCGGATATTGGTGCGGGTAGTAATTTGTACGTCTATCTTCAATCGCCAAGTGGGGATGGTTCCAGCATTGACATTGCCCCCATCGGTTTGTACGCCGATCCGCGTACGGCGGATATTTTCAGTGAACTGTCTTGCGAAACGCGCACGGACTTCAGCAATATGCCCAGTGGTCAGGGGAGTATGGATTATACCAACTTCAAGCCCAACGGTAGCGACCCCACGTGCCTGACGGGCGATTGGGATTACCCCTACTTTTTCTTCGACGTAGATCAACGCACGGCTAGTACTCAGACGGTTTATAATGAGTGGTCAAAATGGCTGCTGACTACGGCGGGCTTTGGCGGCTTGCGGATGGATGCCGTGAAGCATTTCAACCCGAGTATGGTGACGGACTTACTCAACTATCTGAGTGGGCAAGGCATTGAACCGGGTATGATCGTGGGAGAGATATTTGACACGGGAGCGGGTACGCTCAACAATTGGGTGAATCAAGTCAATATTGGTCTTTCGGCCAACGTTAACGTACGCGCTTTCGACTTCAACCTGCGCGATGCCCTGAAAACGGCCTGCGATAATGGTAATTACGATGTACGTGATGTTTTCAGTGCGGGCATGGTTGAGGCAGGAGCCGACCCCTTTAGTGTGGTCACTTTTGTGAATAATCACGATTACCGTGGCCCCGGGGAACCCGTGCAGCAGGACCCGATACTGGGGTACGCTTATATTTTGACTAATAATAAGGTGGGATTACCCTGTGTTTATCACCCAGATTTTTTTGGTTTACAACCTCCTCACCATCCAGCTACTAACATGCAGGCGCAAATTACCGAGCTGATGGACCTGCACCAGTTGTACATCTTTGGTGCGGATAATCACGATTATCTTAACAACGGTGGGTACGCCAGCTTCTACAATTCGAGTGGGGCAAATCGGGCGTTGATCTACCAAATTCGCGGTGGGTTCAGTGGCGAAGACGTGATCGTGGCCATTAATTTTGATTATACTAATCGTCTCCAGGTCGATCAGCAAATTAACACCAGTACGGCACCCATCGGTACCGAGTTTGACGATGTGATCGGAAATTCTGCTTTTCCTACGGCGGTAGTAGCAGCTAATAGTCCGAACAACGTACCGTCTAGCATCTATATCGACTTGCCGCCGCGGTCGTATTCGGTATGGGTGGAAGGACGGCTACTACCCGCAGAATTGACGGATTTTACAGCCCAAGCTGTACGCCAAACCGCTCAACTCAAATGGACAACGAGCCTCGAAGAACAAGTGTCTCACTTTCGAGTGGAGCGCTCACGCAACGGTCGGGACTTTGAAAAGATTGGTCGGGTAACGGCAGTTGGCAATAGTGACGAATTGCAGCACTACGCGTTCGTCGATCAGCGCCCAGTGACGAGTCGTGCTAATTATTATCGCCTCACCATCGTGGACGTAGATGGCCAACAGGAACAGTCGCCCGTGCGGCGCGTGACGTGGGAAAAAACGACGGAGGTGGAAGTATTTCCCAATCCCGTTCGTGGAGATTTGTCTTACCGTCTGAGTGAACCAGCAGAAGCGGTTGTAGTGTATAATAACGTTGGCCAATTGGTAGCTGAAGTCGAACTATCGGGTACCCTGAGCGGTACGATTCCTACGGAGAATTGGGGCGTCAGTGGCTATTATTCTCTACGTTTCGTGCTGGAAAATGGCGATACGGTTCTGCGTCGGGTAGTGAAATAACTTCCCACTATTCGTCAGTTTTCTAGCTGCCAAATAATGATCGAGCGATCATCGCCCGCCGAGGCGAAGTAGTTGGTGTTGGGCAACCAAAGCAATCGGTTCACGCTATTGATGTGACCACCGTCGCGGGCGGCGTTGAGGGTTCTGAGCAAACGATAGTTTGTTGCGTCCCAGATGCGGATGGTCTTGTCGCGGCTAGCGGTGAGCAAGTAGCGTCTGTCGGGAGAAAAGCACAGGTCATTCAGAGTGTACCAATGAGCGGATTGCCCGTTAACGAGCGTTGGTGGAGTAGGGGAGAGGTCCCACGCTTTGAGTTGGGCGTCGCGTCCTCCACTCAGCAAAATAGCTGTTTTTTGGGGGTGGTAACGGAGGCAAAAAACGGAATTGTCGTGGGCCGTCCAGCGTTGGCGAATGGCCCAAGTGTCAGCCGCTAACAAGCTAATGGTATCATCACTGGATCCGATGGCCAGTTCGTTTCGGGCTTCCGAAAACGCTACGC
>JBCDIR010000203.1:0-5716 GCA_038748735.1 Bacteroidota bacterium
ACCAGCTGAGCTAGGGTGGCATGGGGTCGCAAATATAGATACTTTGCGGAAATGTCAATCGTTTTTTGAAATAATTATACGCGTTAAATATGTATTTGTTGCCTCCTTTTTTGCGGTCAAAGATTACTTTTAGCCGTGCGTCGCAATAAACGGGTAGAAGCTGCGGGAGTCCCTTGTAACTATTCGCACTTTTTTCGTTAAGTATACAAAGCGCTTCTCACTTCTTACTACCGGAAGAGATAAGCTGAATTCAATCGCTCTTAAAATCCAATCTTTTATGAAACAGCTATTCTTTTTATTGACAAGTCTGTTGCTAGTTGCTTGCGGTACGGATCAAACTGGAACTACCGAGCAAAATACTGCGACGGATACCGCCATTACCAACCCGGCAAAAGCTACCCCACAGTTCACCAAACAAAGCATTGATCCACCCCTACCAGCAGCAGATATTCCTGCGCAGCAAAACGTTATCTCAGCAACCGAGGGTGGGCGTATTTCCCTACCGAGTGGTACGGCAATCATCGTTCCGGCCAACGCTTTTGTATACCCAACGACGGGCGAAGCCGTGACGGGAAAAGTCACGACCAACTTCCGCGAATTCCACACCGCTGCGGAAATTATCCTGAGTGGTATTCCCATGCGCGACTGGGACGAAACCACCCAGACGTGGAATAATTTTGCCACGGCGGGAATGTTCGACCTGCGGGGAGTCGACGAAAACCAGCGGGCAATCGAAATCGCTCCCAATCATTCTATCGAAGTGCAACTGGCCTCGCAGGTCGAAGGTACTTTTGACTTCTGGTACTTCGATGAAGCCAAAGGCGACTGGGAACAACAAGGACAAAACACGGGAGAAGCCGTAACTGACGCAGCCCCTGCTACTAGCGGCCTACCCGCCCGCCCACAGGCTCCCCGCAAGTACAATCCAGAAAAAATTCGTGTTACTTTTGATGGTATGAACCTGGCCGATTTTCCGGAAATCAGTGACCCCGACCAGGTCGCCCTTCAGTACGCCGGAAACTCAGGAGACGAGGCGGATCCCGAAGCCAACGAATGGATATTTGCCGCTGACTGGTACGAAGCCAAATTGTCCAAAACGGTGCAGGCGGGTGTCTACCAACTGGACCTAGCCAACGACGATGAGACGTTTACGACCCAAGTGAAAGCGACACTGCTACCCGCGGCCTATCAGCGCGCTTTAGCGGATTACCAAGCAGCCATTACAGCTTACGAAACCGCACTCAGTAACATGGACCAAGTGCGCGAAATTCGCCGCTCAATGCCCGTGTCCCGTTTCGGTATTTACAATTACGACGTCTACTCCCGTTGGGAAGAACCCGTATTTGCACAAGTCGATTTTCAGCCCGCCGCTGGTGCCAATTGGTCCAACCTGAATCAGGTTTACCTCGTAACACAGGAAGGTCAAATAAATGTGCGTTATCCAAAAAGCGACTGGGAGCGTTTCAACTTTGATCGCCAGCGTGACAATCTCATCCTCGGCGTAACCAACGATGCCGAAGTAGTGATGATGAGTGTCGAAGCGTTTACCGCACAATCCGCTGAATTAGCGAACGACACCCCAAAACAAGTCTGGAACTGCGTGCTGAAACAGCAGTCGCTACCCACTACCGGAGCGGCCAACTTGCAACTTTTGATTGACAGCTATTTTGCCAGCTAAATCCATGAGGTACGGCTGGTATATAGTGGGCTTATTCCTTTGGTTAGGAATAAGCGCTACGGCGGTGGGGCAACGTGATGCGCGGGTTGTTTACCCCGTCAAGCAGAACCATTTGTGGGGGTTTATCACTAAAATGGGAGACCGCTTAGTCGTTCCGCCCCGCTATGACGCTATTGGGGAGAAAATAAAATTCGCTCTGGAAAATGATCCGTCGATAGATAATGACGAACGGACTTACCGGCTGGTAGAACTTAATGGGAAACTGGGGGTAATTGACCAATACCTGCGGGAAATACTTCCCTGTGCTAACGAATTCATTCGTCCTATCTCGCCCAGCCAGTTTCTCGTCAAACGAGCGGAAGGATACGCCGTACTCGACAGCACGGGTCAGAACTTAGCGGAGCGTTATTACGAACAGTTAGAATTTGCGGGCGCTACCCAGGACGGTGCTTACTACTACCGTATCTTTGCTAACGGACGACAAGGACTCATCAACGCACAAGGAGATACGCTTTTAGCTTGTCGCTACACGGCCATTCGGCAACTGGGTTGGCAAACGGCTCCTTTTCTAGTGCAAACCAGTCGAGGCCAAGACGGTTGGCAACTCGTTCGTCGGGGCGGAAGGGTATTGCTCAACACCTTGATGGATGCGAAAGCCCCTCATCCCAGTGTTTTATTGGTCACCAAAGAAGACCCCGCCTTTGAGCGTTACGTCGCTTACGATTTGCAAGGTCGTCCCATCCGTGCCTTGAACAGGATGCAAATCCGGTCCGGAACGTATCTGACGCCTCAACTGGCCAAACTGAACTACTACATCCCAGCGGATAAGACCTACTCGAATGCCTTGTTACAGGTACCGGAGCGGCGACTACTCCACCCCAGTTTCATCGATTTTCGTTACCTCGACGGAGCATACGCCATCGGCATAGCGGAGCGTACCCTAGTGGGTGCAACGGGTCGTTTTAAGTTGGAAACCTTGCTAACGCCCCCGGGGGTGATGGTCGATTCCAATGCTTGGTACGTGCGCATCAACGTTTGGGAAGGAGCAACGACCGCCTACAAAGCACGGAGTCGCTACGGCTGGGGAATTATCAACCGACGAGGGCGGGAAATTGCTCCTACGGAATACAATAGCATTGACCCGTTGATGGAACGCTTGGCTTTCGTGCAACGCCTTGATTCGGTAGGGGTCATGGCCGAAGACGGACAAGTGATTGTACCTGCGTCGTATACAACCATTCGCCGTCGTGATTTGCAACTCACTTTGGAAAAGGCCGATAATACGACCATTCTCTACCTCAACGACAGTTTACGCGTCGTGGACCTGAAGGAGTACCGACGGCTGCGGACCTTGTCGGTACACAACCCCAATCAGTACCGAATTGCGGACGTAGCGGACTTCAAGAGTTTGCGCAAGCGAGCCGAAGCCAGCCGCACAACCGACGATGCTAATAATCAAAGTCGTGACGTACCGGACCCTGTTCGCATCAACCCCTGGTTTGTGCGAGACACCAACCACGTCAAGAAAACAACGCGTTTGGTTCCGCTCCCTTCGGCGGAAGCAGTAGGTATCACTAAGGAGTTTCTCGCTGCGCACGACGAACCCGTGTTGGGACCGGAATATATTATGCGTTTTTACGAAAAACGCTCCGTTAAGCTAAGTGCTTATTTACAGCAGCTCGTCTACAGTGAGGAGATCAGCGTAAAGCCGCAGCGCTTATTTGCCGAGCGTCAAAGTCACTTAGCAGACCAGTCGGTCATCGGTTGTCGAATCTTCGATTTTCTGGACACGAGTTGGCAAGTGGCTCCCGCGTTGGGGATTAATGGTCGCTTCCACCTCCTCGGTAGGGACTTAGAACCCGTACCATCAGCCACCGATACCATCTCCCAATTCACTTTTGTCGGTCACATCAACAATGGACTACTGCGCGTATGCGTAGGTGGGCAGTTGGCCAATACCGATCCACTGGAAGTTCCTCGGGAGCCGCTTCCCAGTCTGAATCGTTTGCTAGCCGATTTTGCCCTGCGTACCAGCGGGGGAACACTGCGCAAGAGCAACAGTTCTTTGGTCGTTCGTTCTACGCCACGCGACAGCGCGCGCTGGGGCGTAATTGATACGCTGGGCCGCTGGGTGGTACCGCCGATTTACGATTACCTGGAAGAAAACGTAAGTGGGCAAATGGTGGCGCGCCGGGGTAACTACTACGGCGTTGTCGATGCAGAAAACGCGGTTATCGTACCATTTGAGTACCTGAAGATTCAGTCCTACTACGGTTTTTGGCGGGTCAATACCAGTAAAATAGGGGAGGTCTACTTCAATTGGCGAGGTCACCAGATACTCGACGTAGGAATTGACTCCGTTAGCCTTTTCCAGGAAAACTACGCGGCTTACTTACAAAACGACCGCTGGGGTTACCTCGACAAATCGGGCCGACGCACGGCAGATACGACAACCTACCTACAAGCCAAACGCTTTGGCGAGGGACTGGCGGCGGTCCAATTGGATAGCGTTTCTTGGGGCTTTATAGATACTACGGGGCGGGTCGTTGGCCAACTGCCGCTAACGGACTACCAAGACTTGGGCCACTTCGCCGAGGGGAGATGCTGGTTCAGGCGGGGAGCTAAATTTGGGTTCCTCAACCGAGAATTTCAAGAAATCATTCCGGCTCGTTTTCGGCGGGTCACTGACTTTGTTCGCGGACGAGCACGGGTGTGGCTAGGTGCCGGAATAGCCGTGATAGACTCAATGGGGGAATTCATCATTGCCCCGGGACGTTTTCGTGACCTTACCGCCTGGAACGAGGACGGACTAGCCATAGCGACCAGCAGCACAACGGGTAAAAAACACCTAGTAGATAGCAGCGGCCAATTATTGCACCTTAATGGATACGACGATCTAGTGCTGGCGGGCGGACCACTATTTCCTGCGCGTTTGGAGGACAACTGGGGCTACGTCAACGCTCAGGGTGAACTCATTATCCGGGCGGCTTTCACGGCGGCTCAACCGTTTTGTAACGAGCGTGCCCGCGTACAAACTTACAGCGGTGGCCACGGTTGGCACTTCATTGACTTGACGGGGAGGCGAATCAATAAGATGACCTACGATTGGACGCAGAACTTCACCAATGGCATTGCGAGAGTACGCAACGTCAACGAAACCAGTCGCGTACTGCTGCCGAATGGTCGGGAACGCTACTTCCCCGATTGCGATGTCGCTTTTGTAGATGGTTCTTTTATTGGTTGCGTACAACAGGGTAAGAACGCCTACTACCTAGACCATCAGGGCAACCGCAGCTTTCTCCAAACTTACGATGAAATCGCCTCGTTCCAGGATGGTGAAATGGCCTTCGTTAAAAAAGCGGGCCGCTGGGGCATCATCGACCGACGCGGGATGCAACTGGTTGCTTGCAAATATTACTTCTTCCAAGACCGACCCGACGGTATTTTCAAAGTGGGGCCGCCCGTGTTCGGTATCTACAATCGGGAAGGAAAGCAGGTCGTACCCGTTCAATTCGACAACCTCGTTTTGATGGAAAAAGGACTTTTTCGGGTAGAACGCGGCGAGCAAGTGGGGTACCGCAAGGTGAGTGGAGAGGAAGTGTGGCCGCTAGGAAACTAAGCACGTGATATAAGTTCTTACTTTTAAAGTAACTATCAAGATGACTTGGTAACATACGGTTTTTTGGTTCGTTTTTTAGTGAAGTGATTTGGGAGATGTTCGCATCTAACCAATTCAAACTAAAAAAGGAACTACTGCAAAAAATCGTCACTCCTGGCTCACGCTAGTGACCAGGTAACTACAAATAAAAAATGATTGCAGACCGTAGCCTGCAAGCATCCTAAAAGTTCAAGGGAATATATCCGTCGTCAACTCGGCGGATGTTTCCGGTAGGTATAGTAGATTTTAAGCTCTTCAAATTAAACGGCGCGGCGACGAGCCATGCGTGGCTCGATGTACGCGCTAGCACCGGGGCGGTGCAACAGGTCGGACAACAATTCCTTAGCACGGAACAGTTGTGCCTTGACGGTGCCGAGTGG
>JBCDIR010000204.1:0-5700 GCA_038748735.1 Bacteroidota bacterium
ATCAGTACCTGATTATACACCCCCGACAGGCCGAGGATGCGCAGCTCCTTGGCATCCGTCACAATATTGGTAGTATTCGGCTGCACGGTCCCTTGGGTGTTGAAGCAACCCGCCAGATCGCAACAGGCCGAGCGGGTCAGCTCCTTTTTGGTAATAGCCTCCGTTTTGATCGGGTTGACGGAGGAAATGTAGGTGCCGAGTTCCTGTTTGGTAACGACCACGGTTTCTAGGGATTCTCCCGCTTCTAGGTTGATCAGCACAGCTTCAGCAGCAGCTTCAACGAGCAATGTATCTGTCCGGTAGCCAACGTAAGTGGTGATGAGTTGCGCGGGGAGCACCTCCGGCAATGGCAAGGAAAACACACCGTACGCATCCGTAAACACCCCTTCATCCGTAGCCGCCCAGTACAGGCTGGCCCCGACCAATGGTTCGCCATTGATATCCGTCACAATACCACTGACGGATTGTGCGCTTACCCACGCAGGTAACGCCCAAAACAGTATGCCAACAATGAATTTTTGCAATTGATCTATAATTTCACGCGGTAGGGTAAATCGTCGGGACCTTTACATCCTGGCGTTTGTTCTACGGCCTGGTGGATCGTATCCAGGCTCACTATACTAGGATAGTACTTAACCTCGAAGTGGGTGATGGCTCCGCGCTTGATCGTTTCGCAAGAAATGATGCCTTTCACCTCGCTTACCTTGTTCTTTATGGTCTTGATGTCCGTAGAACAACTCACACCCTTAACGCGTACGGTAGTGGTCTGGACCATGGACACAGCGGTGGGAGCTTCGGTTGCCGCCGTGGTATTCTGGGCACTCAGCCTGCTTGGCGCTAAGCAGCAAAGTACTGACATTAGCATGGTAATCAAAAGTAGTTTCATGTTGCGGTACATTTAGCATACAAAGATACGGAATAAATGAACGTATCGTTGGAATGGTTTCCGCCTCTGGCTTGCATATATGACTTGATCAAATATGTATTCACTTATAAATTAGGCTTTCTCAATATCATTGACTATGTTTGTCCCATCTTACAATTAAATACTTTTTAGGACGACCTTTTCTCGGCATTAACTTTGTTTTCCTCCTTTTAAAATAATCTCGCGTATTGGAAAGTACGCCGATCTTATCCTCATCTGCCCTTGGTAGCGACAGATAAGATAGGCTAGCTACTGAGCAATACTTCGAGTGTCTGTAATTAAATTTTGTAATACCGATTGACCCATTAGTACACCTATCGTTCTAAACGTCAGTCGCCTAAAACACCCAGTTTTTATGAGATTCCTATTCAGGAGCATCTTTCTCGTGCTCTGTACTTATCTGTGCAGCCTTTCTTACGCACAAGTAACTCTAGTCGGTTGGAACATGAATTCCGCCAGTTCCAGCTCGGGTATTACCGACAACAATGGCACGACGATCAGCGCACCGGGTACGGGCGGCGCTTTTTTCAGTGGCGTAGGCTGCCCCGGCGGTCAAGAAGCTATTGCCAACAACTGGTCTCCGGGCGACAGTTGGGCCACCAGTGGCTTTTCTACCAAGGGTTACGACAACATTACCGTCAGCTACGAACAGGCTCGCTTCGAGTTTGGTCCCGACGGGAATTGGCAACTCCAGTACAGTACGAATAATAGTACTTGGGTAGACGTAGGTAGCACCTACACTACCGCTACGCGAACCGGCAACTCCTGCGCCACGTCCACTTTTACGGATGTACCCTTATTTGGTGGGGCAAGCGATCAGTGTGAACTCTTCGTGCGCTTGTTGAATGTTGACGGAAACAGTGGTAACGGCGGCGGTACCGTGATCGACAACCTTATCGTGGAAGGAACGACGACTACCTTTGGTTCCTGCAATTTGGCCATCAATTCCGCTCCTGCTACTGCTGCAAACTGCGGACAGAATAACGGCTCCATTACTATCAGTGCTAGTTGTAGCAGTTGTTCGGTGGGCTTGCAGTATTCCATTAATAACGGAGCTAGCTTTCAGGCTTCCAATAGCTTCACGGCTTTGGCGCCCGGTAATTACAACGTAGTCGTGAGAGAAGGTAATAGCGATTGCTGCCGGGTAGAGTTTGGGAGTAATCCCGTAGTGGTGGATGACATTCCTGATACAGAACCGCCGACACTTACTTGCCAGGATGCTAGTTTTGACTTGGATGCTAGTGGTAATTTCACCCTGTCTGTATCGACCATTCGTAGTAATATATTCGTGACGGAAAGTGATAACTGTGGTATTGATCCCCTATTTGTTGGACTCCCTCAAAGCTCGTTTCTGAGCTGTAGTGACTTGGGTGAGAATGAGATAACTTTTTTCATCAGAGATGATAGTGGTAATCCAGCAAATTGTACCGTTACGGTTACCGTGAATGACCCTACTGACAATTGCAATCAACCGCCCGTCCCCGTTTGCCGAAACCTCACGGTAGACGCCGATGCCAACTGCCAAGGCATGGCCAATCCCCAAGATTTTGATAATGGCTCTACCGATCCCAACAATGACGATTTGACCTTTTCACTCGATCAGAACGGACCGTTTGATTTGGGAACAACGAACTTGGTACTAACCGTCAGTGATGGTCAGGAGAGTACTACTTGCAATGTTTCCATTATAGTGGAGGATAATACGCCGCCTACTATCTCCAACTGCCAGCCAATAGCGCCCGTAGTCTTTGCGGATAGCGATTGTGATTTTGATGAAAGGCCGGGTACCTTTTTTGTTCAGGAAAATTGTCCTGCTGGATTACAAATTATCGAACGCTATTTCAACGAAGCTGGAACCAATTATCTGACACTCATCTTCAATGAATTTCCTGGCCCTCGTATCCTTGGTACAGGGCGTAACCTACCACTAGGACAAAATACCGTAGAGTTAACATTGCTTGATGCTGCTGGAAATACGAATAGTTGTAGCTTCAATATCACAGTTGTAGATAATACACCGCCCGTCCCCCCCGCAGCACCCGCTCCGCTCACCTTCCAGTGCCTGGACGACGTCACCCCTCCCATCACGCTCGAGGCGGAAGATAACTGTGATGGTTTCGTGACCGGAATAGCCGACGATACGGATAATGGCGGCAGCGGTTGTACTAATAATCCACTGATTATCACCCGCACTTGGACTTTTGAAGACGCCGCTGGTAATATGAGTGACGTCAGTCAAACCATTACCGTAGTGGACGACACGCGCCCGGTCATCAACACGCCTTCCGGTTCGCTGGATGTAACAATTGATATTACCGAACCAGACGTCTGCCCGCAGGGGGATCTCTCCGGGACGTTCTGCTATTTTCTCAGTAATGCTGATCCCGCAGTCCGTATTTCTACAGATTGGGTCATCGATGGTTTTAACTTTGGCAATTTTGCGGGTCCGGCTCTTGCGGATATTTCGGACAACTGCAATATTGCTAATGTAACGTGCTCGTTTGCTAACCAAACGTCCACCAGTTGCGAGGTAGTCTGGGCCGTTTCTTGGACTGCTATTGACGAATGTGGTAACGCGTCTGATCCTTTCGTGCAGACCTTTACAATCCGCGACCGGGTCGCACCCGTACCTCCAGCTACGCCCGCCCCCCTCACCTTCCAGTGTGTAGAGGACGTACCTGACCCCATCACGCTAACCGCCGAAGACGCCTGCCAAGGTACCATCAACGGCGTACTGGCCGAGGCCAACAACGGCGGCAGCGGCTGCCCCGGCGATCCACTAGAGATAATGCGCACTTGGGTATTCCTAGACGGCTGTGGGAATATGAGTAACGTCACGCGCATGATTACCGTAGTGGACGATACGGATCCGGTCATTAATACCGCCCCCGGTTCGCTGGATGTAGAGATTGATATTACCGAAGTGGGTGCTTGCCCCAATGGAGACTATTCAGGTTCGGTAGTCAACTCAGGAGAACCCGGTGTTCAGGAGCCGTCCGTTACCATTGTTATTGACGGGGTTGACTTTGGCGACTTCCCCGGGCCAGTACTCGCTGATGTGAGTGATAATTGTTCCGTCCTAGCCGTAGTAGGCGCTTTTTTCAATGAAAACTTTGATGATTGTACCACGACCCTCAGCGTGAGTTGGGTCGCTATTGACGAATGTTCTAACGAATCTGTTCCTTTCGAACAGACCTTCACCATCCGCGACCGCGTCGCGCCCGAGTTCCAGGACTTCTGTATCTTCGACCCGACTTTCTTGACCAGTGAAAGTAACGTCTGTCCCGCCGATGCGACCATTTCGCTGACCGAAGGCGACGTGATTTCGGTGTTCGACACTTGGACGGTGGGTGGCAACACCATTCCAAGCTTAGAGGGCTGCATCACCGACAACTGCCAGGACGAGGCCAACTTCCTCATCAACGTAGACGACATCACGATTACGGGCGACGGCTGCGAGCGCACCATCACGGTCACTTTCATCCCCGACGATGGTTGTGGCAACTTGGGGGCTGCGTTTAGCTGTAGCTACACCTTCATCGACGATACGCCACCGATGGTCAACTTCCAGGGTCTACCTTCCGGCAGCACGATCACCCGCGAGTGTAACCTCAACGATCCCGATTGGTTCCCCTTCGTGATGACCGACGAATTGGATATCGCCGATGATTGCAACGACTTTACGATTGATCTGGAAGACGTTTTGGTCGCCGAAGGCGAATGCGGTGTCAGCGATTTCCTCAGCCTGTGGCGCTGCACCTGGACGGTGACGGACGCCTGTGACAACGTGACCGAATACACGCTCTTTACCCGCATCGTCGATACCCAGGGACCCGATTTCACCTTC
This sequence comes from Bacteroidota bacterium, assembly GCA_038748735.1. GTDB lineage: Bacteria > Bacteroidota > Bacteroidia > Chitinophagales > Saprospiraceae > Lewinella. The sequence continues at coordinate 4,773 of JBCDIR010000204.1, forward strand.
GTTCCCGAGGACCTCACCATCGAATGCGACGAAGAAGTGCCGTTTATGATGGCCGAGGCCACCGACGACTGCGGTGAGTTTGTCATCACCCACGAGGACGTGATCATTCCGGGTAGCTGCCCGCAGTCCTTCACCATCCGCCGTACCTTTACGGCCACCGACGGCTGTGGCAATCCGAGCACGGCGGTACAATTGATTACCGTCGAAGACACTACCGCTCCGGTGATTTCTTTTGATGATGAATACATCAGTGAATACACGGACGGACAGTCGCTCTTCGTGGAGTGTAGCGAGTACTTGAATATCTCCAAACTGCGCTTTGCGACTTCGGCTATGGACAACTGCGCCGGTGCGCGCGACGTTGACTTCACCTTCGAGGACTTCGGTTACTTCGATTGTTTGCAGGACGGCTATTCGGGTCACCTGCGCACCTCCTGGACCAGCGTAGACGAATGTGGCAACAGCCGCACGGCGACCCTCGACTGGTTCTTGGTGGACAACGAAGCACCCGTTCTGCAGGGCGTTCCCGCCGATGCTTGTGTGAGTAGCTTACCACCCGTCCCCAACGTACAGGCCGTGGACAATTGCGATGCCGGTATCCTGGGCTACGAGCAGTCCGAACCAATGGACTGCCCCGAAGGCGGCCAGTTCGTCATCCGCACCTGGACGGCCAGCGACGTTTGTGGCAACACTACCTCAGCTAGTCAGCGCATCACGCTGACCAATCCCGACGGGCCGAGCGTCAGCATCGACTTCCCCGGCTTAGCCGGCTTAGCCAGTGGCAGTACGGCGCAAATCCCCGGCGATTGTAGTACCGAACTACCCGATTTGAGCAGCAGCATCAACGTAGATAGTGGTTGTACGGGAGCGGAGGCCAGCATCGAAACGGACCTGCTGGACACGGGCGACTGTGCCACGACGGGTTACC
>JBCDIR010000205.1:0-5684 GCA_038748735.1 Bacteroidota bacterium
AGTGACCGAAGGGGAAGGCGAAGAAGCTGAGACTAAGGAGATTGAGGTTCCGAATATCATCAACGCTAACGATCCGATCTGGAAAAAGCAGCCTAGCGAACTAACCGACGAAGATTACAAGCAGTTTTACCAAACGCTCTACCCCTTTAGTGCGCCGCCGATGTTTTGGATTCACCTCAACATCGACTATCCATTTAACCTGACGGGTATCCTCTACTTTCCGAAGATCAACAACGCGTTTGAGGTGCAGAAGAATAAAATTCAGCTGTACTCCAATCAAGTTTACGTGACGGACGAGGTGAAGGAAATCGTACCCGAATTTCTCACCCTTCTCCACGGCGTTATCGACTCGCCGGATATTCCGTTGAACGTTTCGCGTTCTTACTTACAGGCGGATCAGAACGTGAAGAAGATCAATACCTACATTACTAAGAAGGTAGCGGACAAACTGAACGAGCTGTTCAAAAAAGACCGCGCGGGCTACGAGGAGAAGTGGAACGACCTCAGCGTTTTCGTCAAATACGGTATGATTTCGGACCAGAAATTTTACGATAAGGCAACCAAATTCGTCTTGTTGAAAAACGTGGACGATGAACTCTTCACTTTAACGGACTACCGCGCCAAAATTGACGAGCCGCAAAAAGACAAGTACGAGCGTACCGTTGCGATTTACGCCAACGATCCGGCCTCGCAAGATGCGGCCATCAACGCCGCTAAAAAGCACGGCTATGACGTGTTGTTGCTCGACCACATCATCGATAATCACTTCCTGCAATCGCTAGAGCAGAAGGAAGATAAGCTCACCTTCGTCCGCATCGACTCGGATACGGTGGACAATCTTGTACAAACCGACGAAGAGAAAGAATCGGTCCTGACGGAAGAGCAAACGACCTCCATCAAAGACCTCTTCGGCAGCATCGCGGGAGAAGGTAAGCAGGTGGAAGTGAAGCCCCTTTCACCCGACGATCAGCCGGTACAAGTCGTGCGCCCGGAGTTCATGCGCCGCATGAAGGAAATGCAAGCGATGCAGGGTATGGACCTCGGGGCCTTCCCGGACGATTTCAAAATTGTTGTTAACGGTAATCACCCGCTCGTGGCGGACAAAGTACTCAGCACCGCAGGAGAGGACCAACAGGCCGTAGCGGACTACCTCTACAAGCTCGCTTTACTGAACCAAAACATGCTGAAAGGTGGTGAATTGACGGCCTTTGTAGAGAAGAGCCTCAAATTTTTACAGTAGGTTAAGCAAAAAAATAACGTAACACGGAAGGTGCTAGACGCAAGTTTAGCGCCTTTTTTTATCGTCAATGAAGAGTATTGTTCTGGCTAACCGCTATTTTTCGGTGCATTACGGTGAATAATAGCGGGGCCTCTACGCAATGCTGTTTAGCTCTCTGCGTTCTCGGTGCAAGCAGGTTAGAATAGCGCAAAATAGGAAGAAGATACACTCACTAGTTCAACATCACCGTAGACTCCATACTAAAACGCGGTACCTCCGCTTCGAAGAGCGTCTCCGTTTCCAGTATTTTCATCTGAAAGCTACCGTGCATGGTACCGATGGGGCTGGGCAGTGGACACCAGGAATCGTAGATATGAACTTCGCCCGTATGAAGAATGGGTTGTTGACCAATGACGCCCTCCCCCTCTACCTCGCGCACCTCACCAGTGGCACTAGTAATGAACCAGTGACGACGCAACAGTTGGACCGTTTCTTGCCGCATATTCTCAATGCGTACCCGGTACGAAAACACGTACTGATTAGAAGAGGGGCGGGAATAGTCCGCCTCATAACGCGAGCGCACACTGATGCGAATACCGTTGGTAAGTTGAGTAGGCATAAAAAACTGTTTCTAGCTGAGCACTAGTTGAATAACGAACGAGCAGTCAAAAAGGTCGGCGGGAAGGTACGAGAAAATGAGTAGAAGTAATATCTTGTCCATTAGTTAGCGCGCTCTATTGGCCATCCAAATCGCCGAAAGAATACGCTTCTTAATCAAAAAACCAACTGTTGATGTATCGTCTTATCTGCTGCTTACTGGTCAGCTTTGTTGGGTCAGTGGCTTATAGCCAATTGAACACCCCACCCGCTAGTCCGCTGAGTACGTTGCAAACGCAAATTGGGTTGACCCAAACCACAATAGTCTACCACCGTCCAGCGGTGAAGGGGCGGATAATTTTTGGAGCGCTCATTCCATACGGCGAAGTCTGGCGAACGGGGGCCAACGCAGCCAGCCGACTGACCTTTTCCGAGGAGGTATTGCTGGACACTTTACCAATCCCCGCCGGAACCTACGCGCTATTTACCATCCCCGGACGGGAAAGGTGGACCGTTATCATCAGTCGGCAAACGGAACTGTGGGGTGCGCGTGGCTACGACCCTGCTCAGGACGTAGCACGCTACGAACTACCCGTAAAAACACTACCCGATCGCACGGAAAGCATGGAACTGCGTTGGATGAACATCACGCATACCCAGGCGGATCTGAGCCTGGAGTGGGAATATACGCATATTCGAATTCCTTTTCGTTTCAACACGCATGAACAAGTACAAGTCCGCATTGACGACGCGCTCCAACAACCCGTCGCCCGCGACTATTACGCCGCTGCCCGCTACTATTTGGACAACGACCTGGACCTAGCAAAAGCCAAAAGTTGGATGGATAAGTGGTTCGCATTGGAGGGAGAGCAATTCGGCATTATGCGCTACCAAGCAATCATCGAAAAACGCCTGGGCAACGACGAGGCCGCCCGGCGAATCATGGAGCGTTCGCTGGCCCTAGCGCGTGAGCAGCCCAACCCGCACTACGTCCGCATGAACGAGAAAACGTTGCGTGAATGGACCGAACAACCCTATCCATTCAGCGCCGAAGAAGTACTCCAGCAAAGTATCGCTTACCACGACCCCGCCGACCGCTGGCAGAAAGACACCTTCGCTTTTCGGCTACACGAGGCGCGCCCGGGTGGAGGTTACCGCATCACGGATCTGGCACTGAGTGAACGCCACCAATATTTCCGACTGGACCAAATTGCGGATACGGCGCGGCTTATCATTCAACTGAGTCCGGATACCTGTGGTGTATTCCGCAGCTGGGAACACCAAACGGGTGATTCTACTCCTACCGAAGCTAGTGCAATGTGCCAGTTCGGTGCTAGCTACCGCGATTATTACACCTACCTTTGGGGAATGCCCATGAAATTGCGGGACCCCGGTACGCAAATTGATTCGGAAGCAAAGCGGGTTGATTTTTTTGGGGAGGAACTGGTGCAGATCCGCGCTACTTATACCCGTGAAGTCGGCGATGATGTTTGGTATTTTTATTTTTCACCCGATCAGCACGCGCTACGTGGCTACCGCTTTTACCACGAAGAAGCGAATAACGATGGTGAATATATTTTACTAGAAGATGAGGTCCAAGTAGGAAAGTTGTTACTGCCCGCTAAGCGTCATTGGTACTACCACAAAAACGGGGAATACCTCGGCAGCGATTCGATATTGGCGTATTAGTCAGCTAGCTAATCCGGGGGTAAGCAATATTACTAACAACTTACACCAACGCAATATCCTCCGCTGCTAGAATAGCTAAAAAGGTTTTTTCCTCCTCAGGGTTCATCGCCGCCTTGGGCAAAGTCATGGCCTGATTGTAGGCGATGTAGAGAAAATAACACTTCTCTGATTGACCGACTTGGACAATGCCTTCGTAAGCAAAAACAGCGGAAGACGTTTCCGTTTTCACTTCGATACCTTCTTCCCTAAAAATCATTTCGCGGATAATGCCCTGTTGATGACTGGCCGCAGCCCGATCAATTTGGCGCTTCATAGTGTAGGGAATTAACACTCGCCAAAAGCCGAGAATAAGTACGAGCGGAATGAGCCAACTGAGTGCCTGGGTGCGCGCCTCTCCCTCCGCTAACAGCGCGCGTAAGCCGAGGAGAACTATCACCCCGACCATGGCCCATAAGCCCCAACGAATGACCTTACGTGACTGCCAGTAATAATTGGCAAAATCGTAGGATAGTTCCGGCGTTTGCTCGTAGCGGAGGTGCAATGGTTCCATGACTTGGCTGTTAATAGGAGTTTTGAGGATTGTTCCTAGCTTGACAGAAAGGGAAGTAGTGTACTTGGTACGTTACATGTCTCCTGCTACCTGCTACCCAAAAGAAGAAAGTTAGAGCGTTCCGAACGATCTTTCTACTCTTTACTCTTCTTTCGGCATCTGGTCCTCATCGTACAACTTATTGAAGAGGGCATCCACGCGGTACATTTCGTCGATAGTCTCGTCTTCGTACAGGGCAATGTCAGGAATACGGCGGACGTGGCGGCGTAGGCGGGTTGACAACTGCTGGCGTAGGCGGATAACCTCTTCCTCTAACTGCAACATCACCGCTTGCTTGTTGTCCGTATTCCAAACACTAAGGTAAATACGGGCCAGACCCATATCGGGCGACATCCGCACCTGGGTGACGGTCACGAGGGGCTGCGCGCCGTAGATGTAGACTCCCTCTTGCTGTAAGACCATACTGAAATTTCGCTTTACGAGTTCGGCGACTTGGCGCTGGCGTTTACTTTCCATGGGAGATCAATTTTAGTTTGAAAGAACTGACGGGCCGAAGCCCTGTTGATTATCATTACAAGTAAGACTTGAAAATGATTCCACAAAGGTACGAGTTTTTGATTTACGGTGGTATGGTTTTTCCGGTCGTACGGTGGTGCGGTAGACGGTGGACGGTCGGACAGTGTGGCACTCGTCGAACAGACCGTGACGGTTTGAAATACCTAACGGCGTCCCTCACCCCTCTACCCACAGCGAAGCGAGTCCTATTACGGTAAACGGTAGTACGGTAGACGGTGGTACGATATGGTACTCATCTAATAGACCGTAACGGTTTGAAACATATGATGGCGTCCCTTATCCCTCTACCTACAGCGAAGCGAGTCCTTTTACAGTAAACGGTAGTACGGTGGACGGTGGTACGATATGGTACTCGTCGAATAGACCATGACGGTTTGAACTACCTGACGGCGTCCCTCATCCTTCTACCCACCGCTAAGCGAGTCCCTCTACCAATTACAGCTCAATTTGTCGTAAATTTGTGTGATTTGCAAAAAAATGTTTTTATTGTCAATTCTTAGTCGCAAAACGCATTATTTTCCATGCCCAGCAACTACGGTAACGTACTTGATCAATCCATCGAATTCCTCAAAGGCGTCGGCCCGGCTAGGGGAGAGCTATTGCGCAAGGAACTGGCGATTCACTGCTTGGGTGATTTGCTGTTTCAGTTTCCGTTTCGTTACGTGGATAAGACCCAATTTCACCGTATTGGTGCGCTGAGTAAAGACAGTGGAAACGTACAACTCAAAGGTGTACTTCGGCGGGTCAATGCCGTAGGCGAAGGCCGCAAGAAACGCCTGACGGCCGTGCTGCGGGACGAGTCGGGGGCGATTGAGCTGGTATGGTTTAAAGGTATACACTGGTTACAAAAAAACTTAGTGGTAGGCAAGGAGTACGTGGCCTACGGACGGGTGAGTGACTTTAGGAATAAGCTCAATATTTCGCACCCAGAAATGGAAGCAGCAGCCGAGCGAAACAGCCAAGAAGCCCTCACTTTTGCACCCGTTTATCCCAGTACGGAAAAACTGAACACCAGAGGGCTAGACAGTAAGGTGCGGCGGCGGATGATGCAGG
>JBCDIR010000206.1:0-5663 GCA_038748735.1 Bacteroidota bacterium
CGGGTACAGTGCTAGAAATGCAATTTGAGTACATCAAAGCCAAGAAGTAACCGCCGATGCTTGCACCACTTACCATTCAACAGCTTCAGAACAGATTCTACCTGGAAAAGTGTCCGTTTTGGTTTGCCTACGAAGCCAATGCCAAGCGGCGTATGGTCGGACGTTTCCGCGACGACGAGGAAGGGATCAGCGAAGAAGAGCGCCTGGACTACGGCTGGATGCAGCTAGAGGAGCTACTGCAATCGTTCCCCTACGGTAAGGTGCATATCGTACTGAAGAAGACCGAAAGCTCCCGAGCGGACAACAGCCCTAACTACATAGTAGAATGGGGGGTGCGTCCGGGCCGTGGTGGTCAGTCAGCGGTTACACCTACTGGCGTAGGGGCCATCGGCAACGCCGGAGCGGGCAATTGGGCGATGATGCAGTACTTTCTGCAAGAGCAACAGCGCCTTACGCGAGAATTGCAAGCCGCTCAAATGGATAGCTTACGAGCAGGGTTTGAGAACCAAATGTTACAGACTGCATTGGAGGAAGAAAACGCCCCCAGTATGCAAGAAGAGCTGCTAAAGGAGGGTATTGGTGTAGTCAAAACTTACCTAACTTCTCGCAATATGCAGCGGCCCGTCCACGTGGGTACAATGGGGCAGCGTGAAGAACAGCAACTACCGGAGGCCCAACCCCCAGTGGAGAACGCAAAGACACCCCAGGCGCAGCCATTTAGTATTGATGCGGCTATGGGCTACGTACAAGCAATCACCGATCTGTTTCCGCAGTACAACCGTATCGAGGTGCTCAAAGCATTTTTGGCCTTTGCCAAGAGCAACCACGCCATTGTAGAATCGCAACTTGCACAATACATCGGCCAAAATGGGTAAGGGATACATCAAGATAACCAACGTCATTAAGACGAATGACGACGAATCTTTCTACACGGAAAGGGCCGTACTCCTTCGCTTAGAAAACGTAGGTACTACGCGGCTTTGGATCGACGAACGCATTGTGCTAGAACCGGGCGAAGCCTTTATCGAGGGCGACCTCAGCGGCCCTGGCATCGACCATAAATACACGCTCCGTTTTTTGGGCGCACCACCCAAGGCCGTGACGGTCGATGTACCAAAAATATACGCAGGTGACCGCGTCCACATTCGCCTCTTCAAGCGCCAACAGCCATGACCATACTGTGGACGAGAATACGACAGCTAAAGCGAAAAATCGCTAATGAGCTACGACTGAAAAAAGCGCAGCGCAACACGCGTCGAATTACCTATAACCGCCAAGCTATCCGCCGCATGAAGGGCTGGATGGGCGTAAAAAAATAGCTATGCCGGAAAGCAGAAAAGAGCAACTACCCGCCGACATACAGACGGGCGACCTCAGCGTCAGCTTTGACCCAGCTACGGCTAACACTATGGCCCTAGATAGCGGCCAAGTGGAGGAAAATAGTACCGAAGTACTAGCAGCGGGTGCCTACTACGTCAAGGTGCGTAACACCTCACTGGTGACCATCACGGTCAACGGTGATGACCTCAACCCGAACAACGAGTTTATCCTCGAAAGCCGAACGAACCCGGTCAATAACCGCCACGATTTTTGCCCGGCGGTGACCATCGTAACGCCGGCCCGTGGCAGCGCAAATTATGTAACCTACCGACCCAGCACGTAATGAGAAGTATTTGTTTTTTCATATTGATGTTCTGCGCGGCTTGTAGCCTTCGGGCGCAAGCTGTGTTTGCGCTGAAGACTAACCCGGTTTGTTGGGAGGTTTCCCCGCAGGTAGATAGTTCGCTGTACTCCTACTGGCTATTGAGTAGCCAAGACAAGGAACCAGTAGTTGTGTCTTACCTCAACGCAGCGGGCGAAGAGGTGGTAGGGGTCAACGCAGCGAATATTTCGCAGGGTTCTTGTTGTTGCGGTCAAGGCGGCGGCGGTGGCGCCCCTGATGTAAATCGCATCGAAATTATCCAGGATAGCATCTTCGTGATCTACTCGGGCAACAACGAAATTTCGCGGGATACGGCAGCTTCGGTTATCGTGCCTACCTACGCTATAACGGTTATTCAGGATAGCATTATTACGGTGCTGACCGACGGCGTGGAAACCTCGCGGGATACGATTCGCTATCCAGCGCAAGAAGACCGCCAACTCGCCACCCACGATCAAATCCTAACCGGATCCCGCCTCACCGACTTCGGCCCCTACCCCTACACCTGGGACCTGCGCGACGCGGCAATTGACCAGATGGCGCATCGCGTACTGACGCCCGACGGAAAAACGTACGGCTGGTACGCTAGCGACGGCCTAAGAGAACTTACGTGGCTGACAGATAGGGTTTCTGCCTTCAATTTCAGAAAAATGTTGTCCTACGATGACGCGAATAATCAAGTCGTTTTTGGCGGCGGATCGGCGAGCAGTATACTGCGTGCGACTGATCTGTATATTGACGCAAATATTCCTACGGATAACACCAACACCCGCGCTATTTCTGTTGATCCGGTTACGAATCAGGTAGAGTACGTTGACTTGCCCACGGGGGGCAGTGGCAGCGTACAGGCGGTACCTACCTGCACCGACACGGTCACTATCTCAGGATTCACGCCTCAGCTTTGGCAGCCATTACATAGATCAGGGGCCACGCTATCCCCAGCGGATACCGCCAATCTTGCTAGCTTCGTCATCATCGACGTGGTGAGCGCAACGCAAGTCGTCATTTGCCACGAAGGGGCGTATGAGACTGCGCTACCGGATGGGTTGTACTATACGCCTACTGTTGCTGGTCCAGCTACCACGAGCGCGCCTAGCGTTCAGCAGTTCATATTCGAGGTGTTTAATGGGGTGCTGTACTTGGATGTGCAAGATGCTGTCATTAGTGGAGGAAATGGAAGCGCTGGATCACCGAGTCCAAGCGGTGCGGGGATGTTTAGTTCAGCGTACCAAGATAGTACTTGGCAAGTAACCCAGTATCGGCTATCTACCCAGCACACGGGTCTAATCGAAAACAACGGTGGTTTCCTATTACGCGATCAGTCGGGTACTGCCTTCAATAATGAGTTGTTGTTGACCATCAACGCAGCGGATGGGGTTAGTAGTCCCCCGGTGGTGGCACTAGGGTCGGGCGTTGGTATGCCAGCAGTAATAGTAGATGGCAGCACCACTCCTAACGCTGGGCGCATACTACTAGGCTATGGGGCTTCTCAATACAATATGCCCGTACAGCGACCAACGGATGTCGGGTTAGCACCGAACAGCTATCTACCAGTAGTAGACGAGACAGGTGCATTAGTCAACAGTGGTTGGCAGCGTGCGCCCAATCCCTCTGACGCTGGGTTTGGCACCGCCACAACGGACGGGAATGGGCAAATCACAATTACGCACAACTTGGGCGTGGTACCCACCATACTCGAAGCCTGGGGCGAGGGAACTGCACGTACCTACGCGCAGCCCATACGTGCTACCGGTCTGACCAGTACGCAAATGATGATTCAGTTCTTTGGCACGGGTGGGACGGCCTTGACGAACACCTCGGTTAGCTTTGGCTGGCGGGTGACGGAGTAATAATTTTCACTATGAAATTTAAAGTGATGAGAAAGGTAGTTTTTTTTGTTTTTGGGTTGATTCTTGCTGTGTCTTCTTGGGGGCAGAGTAGTAATGAGCGTCGTCAGAACCTAAGTCGAGCAATTGATACTATCCAAGGCAGTGATGTTGCTTACTCTAAGCCTTTAATAGTGCAAAGTTTTTTCTCGCCATATGCAGAATTTTCTGCGCCTAATAATGCAAGTACTAATGGAAATATTAGTAATACGTGGGAGTTTTCTGGCACAGTTGGCAATGCGTTTATTTTGATGGATACGGATACTGTCGCAGCGTTTGGAAACGCTCTGAAGACCTTTCCATTAGTGCTAGAGTGGGTAGAGGGCACAGACACTACGTATGAAAATGTAGTTTCAACTTACAGAGGGAATGACACTGTTTATTTGGATGCCCCCTTGACACATTCTTGTGCTATTTGTCGTGTTGAAGCCTTGCACCTTGAACCATTAGAGCAGCACTTAACCAAGTTTGGGACTAGACTGTTTGTAGATCAATTCTACAACAGGCCAATTCAGTATCATTCAAGTGGAGAAATAATTGAACATATAACCACTAGAAATAGCAGCAAATTCAACACTTTCTACAAGGTTAATCCTGCAAGTTCTGCTTATGGCGACCAAACTATTGACAACGTGCGTACACGTATCAATACAGATAACGCAGCAGGTAACTATTTCTATAATATTCAGTCGGGTGATAGCAGGGTGTACAAGCCTTACCAAAACAGTACTGGACGAATTAGAATTGGAACACACGCGGTAGGTCAAGGACTTACAGGTACGACTTACGTTAAGGGAAAGCGAGGTGTATCACGACTGTACGTGAGTGCTAACGTTAGCAACGTCATAACACCAGAAGCAGACAGCTTAATGGCAGAAATCATAATTACTGGTGATGAGACTATAATAAAGCGTGATACTGTCTACACCAGCATGAAAATGATTGAGGCGAGCTTTTCAGGCTACGATAGTCTTACTATTGATGTTCGTAGTCTTCGTGGATCTGAGTGGTGGATTGATGTGTGGGAAACCACAATAAACACCACGGAAAACTATGGTCAGCGCACTATTCCTCGAAACTCAAAAATTGTAGTTCTTGGAGACAGTTGGACGAAATTCCATGAAAACGAGTTTGCCAATTATCTGCAATCAAGAATAACAAGAGATGAAGGTAGTGGTGTTGTTGTCAACCAAGGGTTAGGTGGTCGAACATCTGCTTGGGCATTAGACTGGTTTGATACTTTAGTCGTTTCGGAAAAGCCCGACATTGTAATTCTTGAATATTTCACCAATGATGTTTTGGCTGGGCCATTGAATTACACGGCCCCGGATGGAACCACAAAAAATTATGCGGTAGGAGATATAGATCATTGGAAGGCTAATTTGATTGAGCTGCAAAGACGTTCTGTTGAGAACGGCATCGTTCCTATTGTATTAAATGCGTTTCCAGTAGGGTCTCCTACGCAATCCCAAATTCATTCCACGTGGGCGCTAGAGTTGCTGCCAAGTGTTACGAATGACCTAGAGCGTGAAATACCTACTGTTGTACCTCTCGCGCTAACAGACGAAACCAGCTACATTAACCAATTTGGGAAATACGCAGGGAGATTGATTCATATCGACACAGCGTTGTACGTAGCCACAGGGGAATCCCCCTCTGACTCGTGGAATTTAGTTTCTGGTGGTCAAGGCGGCGGCGGAAGTGGCGTAAATGCAGGCACTGCAGGCACGCTGCCAAAATACGACTCTAACGGAACAAACCTAGAGGATTCCAGGATAAGCGAATCAACTGCTGGGGTTAATATTAATGGTGAGTTGATTATTGCTGACATCACTCCAACCGCAGGAGTAGCTACTCAATTTATTGGTCTCAACTCTAGCAACACAGTGACTGGCGCTAATCTTAGCAACGATTTGTTCTTCAATTCTGGCGTGCTAAGTGTCAGGCAAGACACGACCAACTACTTGAAAAAGAGAGGTAGTCAAAATAATTTATTCTACCCAATAGGTGGCTCTAATGCTAGTAACATTGCAGGTGGATTAGTCCTAGGCTATCTCGACCCGGTCGCAACTCAC
>JBCDIR010000207.1:0-5658 GCA_038748735.1 Bacteroidota bacterium
GGACCCGAGTCTGGAAAATCCGCAGCAACTCACTTTTACTCCCGACGAGCGTAAAACAGTACCCGTTTTTCATCCTAGTAAGGAGCGATTCGCTTACCTAAATGCGGATCGTACTCCCGTAATTATGAATACGGACGGTGTAGTGCTGGAGATACTCAGCCAGTGGGAAGACGTCCGTGACCTAGGATGGAGCACGAACGGCGAGACGCTCTTTCTGCTCGTAGATAATACGGCCTTGCAATTTTACGGTCCCCCGATGGACGTTCCGTCTTTTGGGATTGCCCTGGGACCTTTTCGAGATATTGAATCCGTAGACGTAAACAGTCGGAACGAACTGGCTATTACCTTTCCCGGAGGGATTGCCATTAGGTCCCGCGATCCGGAATTTGAGACCTTGTCGCGGCTGGGTAACTTCTTTGATTACGGGTTTGTTCGTTTTTCGGTGAACAATGATGATCACCTCACTTATAATGAGTTGAATAGTTCGCGCTACCTACAATTCAATTTACCCAACGATGCGGTCACGGAGTCTTCCATTGAGCGTGAAGAGGTAGAGATGCTACGGTATTTTTACGAAGATAACCGACGTAAATACTTGGTGTACGCAACGGAAACTTCCCTCTGGGTCATCAATTTAGAAGAAGATCGTTATACAAGATCGCTCACTGACTTAGATAATCAGAACCGTTCTATCCAGTTTGACATCCGCTAGTCGCTTACTTATCCATCTATTCTGCCTTTCTAAATTCAATGACTTGTGAAAAGATTGCTCCTCTTTACCGCTGGACTCCTGCTGTGTACGCCAGCTGTTTTTGCACAGTTTGAACAAGACTATACGCCCCTCGTGCTTTCGGGTAACATACCCGCCGCCTTCATTCCGCAAGGAAGGGAGACCGTTCAGCGCAGTACACCAGGGAAACGGGAAGGGAACCTTTCTCGCCGTGAGCAACAAGCCTTTTTGACCACTACCAATTACGCGCTGAAAGCGGCCTTACAATCTGGCGCGGTACTGTTCAATGATTCGTTGAGCAATTACGTGCAACTAGTGGCGGATAAGGCGCTGATTGGAGCACCAAAATTGCGGGAGAAAGTAAACATCTACGTAACGCGTTATACTGTACCCAATGCGAGTGCCTGGCGAGACGGTACTATTTTTATCAACGTGGGGTTATTGTCAAAATTACAATCCGAGGCGCAATTGGCGTTCGTTATTTGCCACGAAGCTGCCCACGTCCAGAAACGCCACGTACTGCGGAATTACCAAAAAAAGAAAGAAATAGAGAAAAGTAATCGCAGAAAAGCCATCTCTTTTTCGCAGGTGAGTGAAGCGACAGAATTAGATCAACTTATCCATCTGTTGCGTTACCGCAAACGCTACGAGTTCGAAGCAGACAAGTACGGCTTTGAAATCTTCCAAGCGTCAGGCTACCGCTTAGCTGCAGCCGTAGACGTTATGGACGTACTAGCACAAATTAACCTCGGACAGCGCGATAGTACATTAGCAGCGCATTTGACGAACAACGGCGCGTACCCTTTTGCGCTAGCCGCTCCGCTGGACCTGGATAGTATTTTTGCGACCACCGGTTATACGTTGGAAGCCAACTTGGCGTGTTTTGAGCGCGCACCCGCAAGCGAAGCGGACGATGAACTCAGTACCCACCCGTCAATTGCCGACCGTCGGGCGGTGTTAGTGGGCTTATCCGCAGCCGCAGGGACCAGCACCGGAGACGTTGATAATTACTACGGTGCTCCAACTTTTGATTATTTCCGAACGCTTGCTGCTTTCGAGGAGGTCGCTAGAAGTGTACAGTTAATGGCGTACAGCGAAAGTATGTTCCGGTCATTAGAACTGTTAGCGCGCTTCCCGCAAAATCAGTATTTGCACGAAGTGGTGGCTACCAGCCTTTACTGGTTGGCGTTTTACGATGACCTCAATAGCGTAGACAATGTTGTACCCGAAGTTTCGGAGGTGGTCGTTAGCAACCACGCGCGTGTTATTTGTCTGTTGGAACACGCGGCGAAGGCAAATGAGTTCGGCGCACTGGCCGAGCATTATTTCACCTACGCCCAGGAAAAGTTTCCCGCCTGTGATCTCTTCCCTTTTCTACAATTGAGGTTGCAACAACTGCAAGGTGAAACACCGGATTATCAGCCTTTTTTCGAGCGGTTTCCGTCCAGCGTTTTCCGTAATTACCCTACTACAAGTAGTAAATAACCGCTAAACCACCAATTGCTATGTCAAGAACCACCATGAGCCTCGTTGTCATCAGCCTCTACTTCTTTACTTCCTGTACGAGTACCAATACGGGTATGTTGGTGGAGACGGCTAAGGAGGAAAACCTCTGCTCCCTTGAGAAAATCGTTTTAATTGATCCGGAGGTCGTCCTCGTTGATAATCGTAAGCAAGAAAAAGTTTTCTTCGCTACGGATCGGATCGAACGCGTGTTGCGAGAAGAGTCACAAGCTAGTGCCGATCGACTAAACATCGACTTGGTAACCTACGACAAAGAGACCCTCGCCAACACGGAGGTCAACTTCTACAACGAGCTGCAGCACCTGCGCTACCAGATTTTGCGTAGCAACTTGACGCAGGAAGTGAAGTCCGCCCGCCAAGAAGAAAGTACGACCTTTTGGGGTAGCTTGCAGCAGCCCCATACGCGTGAATTTGCAAAGGACCCGAGTATCAGCCCGGCTTTTGGCTATTTGGCGGAACAGTACGGTACGCCTTATTTCGCGGTGCAGGGCGTCTATTCGGAGTATATACCGATCCAGTGGAAGCGTCGAATTACGACCTTAGTCTTTTTTCCACCCTTTGGCATTGCCCAATTCCTGACGCCTAACACCAATACCTTTTACTACTTCATTATTGCTGATGTGAGGTCGGGAAAAGTGATCCACCGGGAAATTCGTCTGGCAAATAACCGCGCCAGCCGGCAAAACCTCAAATTGATGATTTACGATAGCTTTAACGTAGCCCTCAAAAACCACTAGTCTGATGCTGAAATTACGTCTTTTGTTCTGTGTACTGCTGGTTGGTACCCTTTCCGATGCTGCGGCCCAAGTATCGGGTTACTTAGGTAAACGGCTGGTGGTAAAAACGGATTTGGTCGATTACTGGAGTTTTGAAGGCGGGTACAATGTCCAGGCGGAGTACCTTTTTGCACGTCGCCACTCCCTGCAATGCGAGTTTCAGACTAAGGAAATCGGCTACGATAACTACCTTAATCGTAGCATCCAGGGCATTCGCTACGATACGGACGACCCCGCCCAGGTAAATAGCTGGGAAGGGGTTATTGCCCTGCGGCACTACCTGAGTCGAGCACTACCCGCCCCCAAAGGATTGTACGCCTACCAGCAGTTCGCTTTTGGCGAGGCCGACATCAGCGGGAATTATGTGTTTGACAACTTTGAAAATTTCGACTATAAAGTCGCCGATGCCGACTACTGGTCGGTGGAGTTAGGGTGGGGGTACCAAACCTTCTTACTCGGTCGAATCGCTATTGACGTAGGTTTCGGGTTCAACTATTCGGAACTAGACGCCGGAGAGTTTAACCTAGTGTTGGAAGATATACGCTACCGCCACGGATCCAATTTAATTCAGTTGGAAGAGCGGCTCCAGTTTTTTGGGCTGTCTGCTCACCTGGGCGTTGGTTGTCTTCTGTTTTAAGGCATTAGTAACAAATAAAGTTGGTAACTGGCTAGTGACCAGATAAATAATTCAATAAAGTTGTATGAAGAAGTTAATACTATTATTGTTCGTTGGTAGTTGGGTACAATTCGCTAGTGCCCAAGAACTTACTGACGTGGGGCGCTGGACGGTGGGGGGCGGATTTAATGCTTCCATTTCTAAAAATAATTACGAAAATACCATCTTCGTAAATCGACCCTCTACGGCAGTAAATGTATTGGTTAGCCCCTATTTTGGTAAGCGAATAGCTAAGCGTTTTTTCTTGGCTGGACAACTCGAAACTGCTTACAATACCTTCGCGTTAGAGGCCAATGACTTTTTTCCAGTGGATGAAAAAGAGACGCAGTTGAGTGTAAGTATTGGTCTTTTTGCCCGCTGTTTTTTTAATGTGGAACGGCGCTTTAATTTTTTCGTTCAACCCGCCGTAACTTTTACGGTGCCGTTTCAAAAGGATAATATTGGCGATGATTTAGAACGACAAGGAGAAGAGGTTTTGACCAGTGTAGGTTTGGGCGCTATCTACCGTCTAAACGATAACTGGCGATTATTCAGCACGTTCAATGCCGTTGGTTTTACCACTAACACGCAAAGAAATAGTACCGGGGATATTTTCAATCGGCAGAGTATCTTGGTTTTTGGAGACCGACTGACGGATATTGTCATCGGGGCGGAATATCTATTGCGTTAACCACCTGAACCCTTACCTATGTTGTGCTCAAAAAATACATTGAAATCGAGTTGGTTCTTATTCGTCTTGGTCTGGTTGGTTGTCCCAGAAGTAGTGGCACAAGATACGCTAGCTAATAACTCGCACTACGTTATTGGAGGGATGGGGCAATACGGTAGATTAGATGACGAAGGAGCAGATAACCCTATTACACTTCAACCGGAACAGTACAAGTTCACTACTCTAACGATAAGTCCCTACTTTGCCTACCGCCTGCGAGGACGCTGGTTAGTTGGTGTTGAACTCAACTATAGCTACAGTACATTTTCACGGCGAGGTACCATTAGCTCTACTACGCCGCCGCGTCCCTTCTTTAGTGAAGGTAAAACGATAACTTTCGGACCGTCGCTTTTTGCTCGTTTTATCGTGAATCCCTACGGTAGATTACAGTTTTATGGTCAACCATCTCTGGGGTGGACGTGGAGTAACCCGCGTTCGTTTTTCGCCTCCGAACTGAATAGCGAGCGACTACAAAACACTTGGCGACTGGCAATGGGTTTAGGCGCACAATATCAGATAACGCCCCGTTGGCGACTACTATTGGTAATGGAGGGCTTGTCTTTTCGCTGGGGTAAAGTTAGGAATGCGGATGATTTGACCGACTATGAAGTTCGTTCGGGAGCAAGTGTGGGCTTATCCATGAACGATCTTACTTTCGGGGCAGAGTTTCAGTTCTAACGAAGCGCAGAAGCCGTGAAACAAAGAGGGAAAGGTAAACTGTGGCTGTTTTTTGGAAAAAAGCGGAACTTTTTTCCGCAAAAACTTTTTTTCATTTACAAATTGCGCTTATCTTTGCAGCCGCTTCGGGAGATGAAGCACCTATTTATAGGCTCTGTAGCTCAACTGGATAGAGCACCGCACTACGGATGCGGAGGTTTAAGGTTCGAATCCTTACAGGGTCACCACGAGATTCCCGAGTATTCTTGCTCGGGAATTTTTATTTTACTGAAACGCCGTTAGCTGATCAGTAAGATCACATAATTATTCAAGAACGGTCGGCAGCAGTATAGTTCGTCTCAAGTTTTCATTTTAATTAGAAACTTAGATCAACGCACTTCCGGCACAAAACTAAGGACCTATGTCTAAGGTTTGTCAACTAACGGGTAAGCGCCCAATCGTGGGTAATAACGTTTCCCACTCGAATCGCAAAACCAAGCGCCGTTTCGTACCCAATGTACAGACGAAGCGTTTCTACCTCCAAGAGCAAGACCGCTGGGTGACCCTTCGCGTCAGCACTAGCGCC
>JBCDIR010000208.1:0-5650 GCA_038748735.1 Bacteroidota bacterium
GTCAAAAGCATGGAAGGTGTAGAGACTTGATGGCGAACACCTAAACTTCGATACTTCGAAGCATGGTGAAGAGAAAGTCCAGACCAACAAATCTCGAATTTTTCGAGAGTAGCGAAAGCTATAGTGGTACGCATAACCCGAAGGTCGCAGGTTCAAGTCCTGCCTCCGCTACTACGATAAAAGGTCATCAGTACATACTGGTGGCCTTTTGTAATTTTCAGATATTATCAGCCGATACCCCAGTAACCAAACTGTCGCGTAGCTGCTTTTCGGCCTTCTTTTCGGGTGTTTTCTCGGTGCGTATCATCCCTACTGTGGTAGCTGTTGTTGGTATGGGTATCTAAGAACAAAACCACAACTTATGCTACGCTACACCCTATTCGGTCTAATCGCTTGGTGTCTATTTGCTTGTCAGCCGACGGAAACGAAGCAGGCGTCCACCGCTGCGGAGGAAACCAATACCGCTGCGGCCATTTCCGACCAGCCAGAAAGGACGGAGACTACGCCCGCTTTTGTGGAACAACTAGAGCAAGCCCACGCGAAAGCTGATTTCCGCACCCACGCGGCTATCCAGTTTGATTTAGAACTCCTTTTTGGTGGTAAAAAGCGTTTTGAAGGTACGGTAACCCTCAGCACCGATTCCGGCAAAGGACTGCTCACGGAAAAGAGCGGTCGTCAGCTGTTTTATCTAAAGGACAGTATCTACTACGCCCCCGACGACGAACGCAAGCCGAGCAGCCTACGCTTTACTGCCTACACTTGGTCCTACTTTTTCTTGCTCCCCTACAAGCTGAGCGATCCGGGTACACAGTGGCAAGACTACGCCAACAAAACGCTCAACGGAGAAGGTTACTTAGCTGAAAAGTTGAGTTTCGCTTCCGGCACCGGAGACGCCCCCGATGATTGGTACATCGTCTACGCGGATACAGAAAATCAACTGATTGAAGTAGCTGCCTACATCGTTACGGCCCGACAAAGCCAAGCGGAAGCCGAAGAGGACCCCCACGCCATCCAGTACGGTGATTATCGAGCAATCGGGGGTATCCCCATCGCGCACCAGTGGACGTTCTGGGGTTGGCGCACCGCTGAAGGTCTGACGGATAAGCTAGGCAGTGCCACGCTTTCTAACGTTCGTTTTTTGAAAAACGTGGAAGATCTGTTCACGCCACCCCCAGGATTTATCGCAGGTTAAAGTAGTAACCCACACACAGCGGTAAGACTAAATTTAGTATACCAGAGGCATTTCAAAATGTCGTACAGGTGAAAATTGCCTCAGCGAGGCAAGCCGTCTGTAAAGCAGTGGTTTAAACTTGGTGCTGCGCCCTGGAAGGGCAGCCTAAGATCGTATTACTTAGAACGGAATATCCTCATCATCATTCATCTTCGACGGCTTAGTGATGATGTTATTAAACGGACTGTCAAACGTATCACCGGGTAGCGCGGCGAAGTCGGGATCATCCATATTGGAGAAGCGGGCAAATTCGCCCGTAAAGCGCAGGCGCACGTCCTCGAGCGCACCGTGACGGTTTTTGGCTACGATGATGTCCGCCGCACCTTTGAGGGACTGACCCTCTTCGTCTTCCAGAATTTGGTAATATTCAGGACGGTAGATGAACATGACCATATCGGCGTCCTGCTCAATTGAGTTGTGGACGATGATGTCGTTGGCTACGAAGTTATGAGGTCCGGGGACAGTCAGGTCGTAGACTTCGGCTGCCCCTGCGGGTTGAAGCGATTTGATTTTCACGAATAGTTCAGCATCACCCTCGAGGTCTGGTTCAAGTAGTGCCATTGCGTATGATCCGTGGTGTTGATCCCAAGGCATTGGATTTTCTGTTACTCTTAACTTCTCACCAGCAACTAATTGATCCAATCGCTTCCATCCTTCAGGGGTCAAAAATTTATGATTAGCAGTGGCTTTAATGGTTCTTTGATCTTCCGTCTCCAACTGGAAGATAGGTTTAATCCCGGTCGAGAATGCGTTACTTACGGTTGCTTTTTCCAATTTTCCATCTGCTTGTCTAGCCCATATTTTGAACCCTCCGTTAGGATATTTCTTTACTAGTTTATCTAAGCGTTCGAACCGTTCTTTACCTTTATCTGCTATGGTTACAAGCGTATCTCCCGTCAAACATCCCGACTCCCTCAAATCACTCAGCATCGGTCGCTTATCGCCTCCCCGCGTTTCCACGGCCCGGCTCAGTTGCGACAGCGCAATTACGGGTACGTTTAGCTCCTTGGCTAAGCCCTTGAGCGAACGCGAAATGGCACTCACCTCCTGTTCGCGGTTACCTTTATTGTCGCCACCGCCGCTCATCAATTGGAGGTAGTCAATGACGATGAGTTGGATGTCATACTGCATTTTGAGGCGGCGACACTTGGCGCGCAGCTCGAAACTGTTGATGCCCGGCGTATCGTCGATGAAGATAGGAGCGTCGGCCACTTTTTCGATGGCGCTGTGGAGCTGTTGCCACTCGTATTCCTCCAGTTGACCGTTGCGGAGTTTACCGCCCGCGATTTCGGCTTCCATGGAAATAATCCGCTGTGCCAGTTGCAAGCTCGACATTTCTAGACTGAAAAAGGCCACGGCTTTGCCAAAATCCAGGGCGGCGTTCTTCGCCAAGCTGAGCGTAAAGGCCGTCTTACCCATACCCGGGCGAGCGGCCAGAATGATGAGGTCTGATTTTTGAAAACCACTCGTCAGGCGGTCCAGGTCGGTGAAGCCCGTGGGTACGCCCGTGAGTCCCTCCTCTACGTCTTTGAGTTCTTCGATCTGCTTGAGCAACTTACTCGCTAGTGCGCCCATTTTGTCGACGCTGCGGCCCATATTGCGCTCCGCAATCTTGAAAAGGTTGTTTTCCGCGTCGTCCAGTAGCTCGAAAACATCCGTCGTGTCTTCAAAGGCATCGTTGATGGTTTTCGTCGAAATACGGATCAGTTCCCGCTGAATGAATTTTTGCGCCACGATACGCGCGTGAAATTCAATATTGGCCGCCGAGGCGACCTTGTTCGACAGTTCCGCCAAGTAAGCCGCTCCACCTACGGTATCCAGTTCGCCCGCTTTCTTCAGTTCCTCCATGACCGTCAACAAGTCGATGGGTTGCGAGCGGTCGAAGAGGCGCTGCATGGCCTCGTAGATCTTTTGGTGCGCATCTACGTAAAAGGTATCCGCCTGTAAGATGTCGAGCACCTGCGTGAGCGCGTCTTTTTCCAACATGATGGCACCCAGAATCGCTTCCTCTAACGGAATAGCCTGCGGGGGAACCTTTCCGAACAGGTAGCTAGAAAGATCCTCGCGGACCGCTTTATTACCGCTGCGGGGGCGTTTACTCGTCTTGTTGGTTGTTGGCTCTGCCATTGTTCAAGTGCTGAGTTGGTGGGTAGGTGGTGGTTTTTTCACCAACTGTCTGCCATAATGTATGGCTCGACAAAGTTACTCGAAAGTAAGGGGAGCACCAAGCGCTTTTTCCTAACACACTTGGTTAGCTATCTTATAACATACGTTATCTTTGTGAAAATGTGGAAAACCTTGTCTATGCGATTCTTATGTTCTTTTTTACTGTGCTTACCCTTCCTGTCCATGGCTCAATCTACCTGGTTCACCCGCTTGCACGATGGTCACGCCGCTTTTGCGGACGAACGAGTAGCAGATCGTCGGTTCAAGCACGCGGAACTGATTCCGGTGCTAACCGCTCTACCCGCTCCCTTTGACGTACAACAAGCGGGCCAGTCCGTGGAGGGGCGTTCCATCTACCGCGTGAGCATCGGGGAAGGGGATACCCAGGTTCTCCTCTGGTCGCAGATGCACGGTGACGAACCGACGGCTACGGCGGCCATACTGGATATTTTTCGCTTTTTGCGGGCAGAAAATGATGGTTTTGACGAATTACGCCAAGCCCTGCTCACTAATTTGACCATTACCTTTATTCCCATGCTCAACCCCGACGGGGCCGAGGACTACCAGCGCCGTAACGCACTTGGGATTGACCTCAACCGGGATGCGCTACGCCTCAGCAGTCCCGAAGCACAACTGCTCAAAAGCATCCGCGACGAAATCAGTGCCGACTGGGGATTCAACCTCCACGATCAGAGTCGCTTCTACGGAGCGGGCTATCCTACGGATGAGGTGGCTACGCTTTCTTTCTTGGCCCCCGCCTACAACTTTCAAAAAAGCGTCAATCCCGTCCGTGAGCGTGCTATGCAAATCATCGCTCAGCTCAACCGGGATTTACAAAACCACATTCCCGGTAAAGTAGCCCGTTACAGTGATGCTTTTGAACCCCGTGCCTTTGGTGATAATATGCAGTTGTGGGGTACCAGCACCATTCTCATCGAATCCGGCGGTTATCCCGATGATCGGGAAAAGCAGTACATCCGCCAACTTAATTTTGCGACCATCCTGAGCAGTATGCACGCCATGGCTACGGGCAGCTATCGCACCGTTCGTCGGGCGGAGTACAACCGTATCCCTTACAATAAGTATGGCCATTTCAACGATCTTATCTTGCGCGAGGTCACCTACGAATACCAAGGGCAGTCCTACTTGCTCGACATTGCCTTCGACCTGGGCGAAGTGGAGTACAACGACGCCAAAAACTTCTACTTCCGTGGCCGCATCGACGACATCGGCGACCTGAGCTATCAGCGTGCTTATGAGGAGTTACCCGCTAGTGAATATACGGTAGCCGTAGCCAAGGTCTATCCCACCGTAGTGGAGCAATTGGGTGATATTCCCGCCCTGGACGCTAAGGAAATGCTGCAAGCGGGCGTAGCGGTGGTTCGGGTTAAAAACCCTGGAACTCCAGCGAATCGTGCGAGCCTGCCGATCTTAGTTATCGGTGAAAAGGAGGACTATGACCAAGTCATTCAGCCTGGCGCCAATCCACCGCTGATTGTTCGGGACAAGACGGGCATCGTGCGTTGGACTGTCATTAATGGCCAGCTACACGAAGTCCCCGAGTAGCAATTGTGTTTGATACGGAACGCTTTAGGCTGTATATTTGTAAAAAAAATAGTCATCGGTATCCACGGTAATCTTCACAACCATGCCACTCCAATTCAATCGCAAACTGCGGAGCCAGCGACTCCGTAAGTTAGCGGCTCAGCTGGACCTGACGTACACCCTCAATGATGAGTGGGGAATTCAGCAGCGCCTCGGTGATTTTCGGCTCTTTCGGCGCACCTGGGGTAGCCGCCTCCACCACCTGATGACGAAGGAGGACCAACTGCTCGAATCGCGTATCCACATTTTTGATTATCGCTACCTGCGCTACGGTGGAAAAGGACGTAGGAAGCGCGTAACGCAAACGGTCTTTTTTCTGGACTCTCGTCGTTTGGGCCTGGCAGAATTCTATATGCGCCCCGAAAATTTCTTCCACAAAATAGGCGAAGCCCTCGGCCTCACCGAAGACATCGACTTCGCAGAATACAAAGGCTTTTCGGATAATTATCGGCTCACCAGCCCGCACGAGGGGTTTGTGCGTACGCAGTTCAATGACGAAATTCTCCGCTTTTTTACCATCGAAAAAGGCTGGTCGATGGAAGGGATGGGGTACTATTTGTTACTGTACAAACACGGTAAAGTGCTGGACGCCAAAACAATCAAGCGATTCTACGCTAAGGGGATGGCGGTTTACGAAGCTTTCGCGGA
>JBCDIR010000209.1:0-5648 GCA_038748735.1 Bacteroidota bacterium
CGGGTTACTCGCCGCAGGTTTTTCGCAGGAATGTTGCGTAAAGGCAATTAGAAGAACAAAAATTTTTAACTTTGCTAGCATATGGCGAAGAAGGATCAAAAGTTTGCGATTGTTGATATTGAAACCACGGGTGGTCGCGCCTCGCGGGATCGTATCACCGAAATTGGTATCGTTATTCACGACGGAACGCAAGTGGTGAAGACTTACGAAACGCTGCTCAATCCGCAAACGTATATTCCCGCTGGTATCGTACAACTGACGGGGATTACGCAGGAAATGGTACAGGAGGCACCGCTTTTCCACGAGGTGGCCCGTAAGATAGTAGAAATGACGGAAGGAGCCATTTTTGTGGCGCATAATGTACGCTTCGACTACGGTTTTTTGCGTGCTGAGTTTGCGCGTTTGGGCTATACTTATTCGCGCAAGCAACTGTGTACGGTACGGATGATGCGTAAGGCATTTCCGGGGCTGCCGTCTTACAGTTTGGGCAACCTGATTCGCCATTACGGTCTAAAAGTGGACGCCCGCCACCGTGCCTTGGCCGACGCGGCCGCCACCGCCGAACTGCTAGAAATGATCCTGGCCAAAGAGCAGAACAAGGAGGAGGTTCGCCTGATGGTCAATCTAGGTATCAAAGAATCCAAGCTTCCGAAGGGCATCACATTGAACCAAATTCACGACTTGCCGGAGGAGTGTGGCGTGTACTATTTGCACAATAAAAATGGCGACGTGGTCTACGTCGGCAAAAGCATCAACATCAAAAAACGCATTGCTGACCACTTTGCGGATACCACTACCAAAGGCCAACGCCTCCAAAAACACGTAGCCGACATCAGCTACGAACTCACCGGCAGCGAGCTGATTGCGCTCCTGCTAGAATCACAGGAGATCAAGCGGCTCAGCCCGCCCATTAACCGGGCGCAGCGGCGGGCGAGTTTTCCCTTCGCTATCCATACGTACCACAATGACGAGGGCTTCCGCTGCTTCGACGTGATCCGCAATAACGCCAAGGCGCGGAAGGAATACGAGGTCATTTCGGAGTACCCCACTATGTCGCGGGCGAAGGGGCGGCTTAATTTTATGGTGAAAAAATTTGAACTCTGCTCGCGCTTTTGTCACTTGCATCCCGGCAAAGGGGCCTGTTTTCATTACCACCTCAAACAGTGTCACGGGTCCTGTACCGGAAAAGAAGGGCCGGATGACTACAACCTGCGCGCCGATCTAGCCCTCGAACGCCTCTGCACCGTCTTCGACGACGACTTCTTCCTCTTCGACCGAGGCCGTAACGACGAAGAAAAGTCCGTCGTCTTAGTAGAAAATGGCCATTTTGCGGGTTTCGGCTACGTAGACAGCAGCACGCCGCAGGACCCCATCAGCCTACGCGACGCGGTCACTACTTACCCTTCCTATCCCGATACGGCACGGATTATTTTGCGCTTTATGAGCAACCATCCGAAGGCGAAAGTGGTGAAGTTGGAAGGTTGATGAGGGGAAGGTTGTTTTCGTTACAATATCCGCTAGATAACCCAAAACCCAACTCGCTCCTGCTCCTTACGCGGCAAGCGTCTCACCTGAGGTTGAAGAAAGTGCGGCACCTCCCGCGTTGGCGTAAAGCAAAATTTCTTGGGTAGCTTGGTGTACAACGAACGGGGCGGGTGGCAGTTTTTTAGTGCGCAGCCCGTAGCGTAAGTGTGATAAAAAATACGCTGGACACCGATTTCCTCCCACAACACTTGTAACGTAGCAGTGAGCATGGCCTCTTCCCAAACCTTGCCGTACGGGCGTAGCGTCTGCTCTAAGTAGCGTTCCATAGCCGCGATGTTGAGGTTGTTAGCACTGCGCTTGTCCGTCCACTCGCGCCAGTTGCCGGAGGCATCCCGCTGGCGGTGCTTTTTTACTTCAATGTCGGTGCTGGCTAGTTTCCACCAATCGGATTGGACTTCTTCAATGAGGGCGGTTTCCAGGTCATCGCTGAGGTCAATTCGCGCCCAGGCAATAGTGAAATCTTGCTCTGCCTTTGCCGGGTGGTCGCAGTAGAAAAAGGGGTGGTAGCCGGACGTGCGCTCCCGGACCAGTTGCCGGTATTCTGCGTTATGATCGCCACCAAAATTAAGCTGCACCACCAGGTTGAACCCCGGACGGGACGTCTGGTTGAAGTTATACCGACAGCGCTCGGCTGCTCCCCAGCGGCTCAGTGTGATGCGGAAATTGAGTGGCTCCGCTGCCCGTAGCATTTGTAGGCGGTTGTGGTCCAATTGGCCGTCGCCCCAATTGGCTTGCGCAGCCTTGAGGTTGGGACGCTCCAACAGTTTACCGTAAGGAGAGCGCTTGAAATCAGCCAGGGATACGGCGCCGTTTTGTACCTGCCTTGCGGCCAAGTAGCGGGCGTATTCATCCGGCGCGTAGTAAAACAAGCGGCGCGGACCCTCCAACGTTTGTAAGACGAAATTGAGTTGTGAATGTTCCATGATTCACAGGTGTTACTATACAGCTATTAGTAGGTAGCTATACTAAGTCACAATAAATGCGAATTGAGGGTTAAGTGTGACCTACCAAAGGCAGGTCGAACATGATTGGCCGTTAACTCGCATAATAAATAATTACCAGAAGATTACGAGCGTAATCAAGTCACCCGAGCGAGTGATACCTGCCACCCGCAACTAGAAACCGGGACGGCATGGGGACGATATGGGAATAGCGGAACATGACAGTATGTTTTGCTTATCCCGACTTACAACTATTTTCGGCGATTAGTTCCCGGATGAGAATTTTCTTTGTAGCGTGGCCAAATAAGTATTTACTCTACCAAGTCACTAATCCGTACCCAGGCGCGTTCGCGTGCTAGTGCTTCCCGCGTCACCAGCGCGTAAGTATTACTGAAGCCCAGTGTTGGCAACCAGCGAGCCTGGTGTTGCGCCAAGCACTCCCGTTGCACGTAAGTGTAAACCGCTGCCGGGTCCGTGATGATACGCTCTAGCAGAGTTGGTGGTGGATCGAGTAATACCTGCAAACCCGTTCCGGAGTACTCTGCGTACAGGTCTATTTCACCCGCTCGTAGGGCCGCGTAGCAAATTTGGGTACCTCCCAAACCCGTTTTGAGTTCTACGGCTAAGCCCGTTTCGTGCTCAATGAGTTGCCGGAAAATTTCGGCCAGGATATACTGTTCTGTGAAGAGTTTAGAACCGATACGAATCGGAGCGACGGCCCGCTGGGGCGCAGCGCTAGGTCCTAGGAGTGCCTGCCGGCGGAGAAAGTCTTGAGCGACTACCGCTGGGTCCTCCTTCTGGTGGTCCACGGCAAAGTTGAGGGCCGTCATCAGGCTGTCACTGAAGCGCCCATTGAGCTTTTCCAGAGCGGTGACTAAGGCTGGATAACGTTGGGCCGTAGCCTCGTTTAACACAATACCACACTGGTAGGGCGGGAAGGCATGACGATCATCCGCTAACACCCGCAACTCGTACGCTTGTATACGACCATCGGTTGAGTAACCACTGATGATGTCCACCTCTCCACTGGCTACCGCTTCGTACAGTAAGCCCGGATTAACGGTTTTATAATCCAACTCTAGCCCTGGATACTTAGCACGAACGCTGGGCATACAATCGGGGCGTTCGGCAAATTCGGGGTCGAAAGCCGCTTGGAGTACAGGGGGCGTATCCGTAAAACTTGGACGCACGTTTTGGTATAAAAACAAGCCGAGTACCAGACCGATAATACTTGCGAGCACCACGCCAGCACGCCGCAGCGGGAGTTGGGACAAAAACGCCAGTCCCTGGTCCATCAGAATGGCCAGTAGTGCGGCGGGAACCGCTCCGGCTAGAATCATATCCCCCTGGTCGAGGGCGATCCCCTTAAAAATAAAATCGCCCAAACCGCCCGCACCGATGTAGGCGGCGAGGGTAGCTACGCCCACGTTGATGACGGCTGCGGTGCGCAAACCTGCGAGGATAACGGGTGCCGCCAGAGGCAATTCTACTTGTCGGAGCACCTGTTGCGGGGTCAAGCCCAATCCTTTGGCCGCTTCCTTTACGGCGGGGTCTACCCCTTGGATACCGGTATACGTATTGCGTAAGATGGGCAAAATAGCGTAGAGCAAAAGGGTAAAAATAGCGGGTTTAAACCCAATACCCAGCAGTGGAATGAGACTTCCCAGTAACGCAATACTCGGAATCGTTTGCAGGACGCCCGCCACTCCCAGTACGGTACTGGCCCAGGCTTTGCGTCGACTGATCGCAATACCCGCAGGGACGGCGATGAGGGCGGCCAACAGTAAGGACAGTAGCGTCAAACCGAGATGTTCTAGCAGCGCTTGTAGGACCTCCGTGCGGTGAGAAAGAAAGTAATTCATGCGACGCGGGCTAGGTGTTGGTAAATGGTGTTGGCGATGTCGGTAAGGGTAAAAACAGCTCCGTCCGCCCGGCGCTGACCAGGGATCTGCGTACGCAACAGCTCCTGTTCGGCTACCGCCAGCGTGGTGTCTTTCGCCAATTGGACGGTGTCAGCCTCAGCCGCCCGCAAACGGATGGCCAGGTCCTCGACTGTCAGTACTCGTTTGGCCAACGTCAGTTGTTCGTCCGCTAGAAAGCGCCGTACGAAGTCATTGTTGGGCCGAAATAAGAGCTCGCGTGGGGTACCGAGTTGTTGTAGTTTTCCAGCGTCAAGTAGACAGACTTGGTCCGCTAACTCGAAGGCCTCCGCCACATCGTGGGTGACGAGGATAACCGTCTTGCTTTTGAGGGTGTCTAGTTCCCGGAAGTCGCGTCGGAGTTCGGCCCGCGTGATGGGGTCGAGGGCGCTGAAGGGTTCGTCCATAAGGACAACGGGTGGGTCAGCGGCGAGGGCGCGGGCGATACCGACACGCTGGCGCTGTCCACCACTCAGTTCAGCGGGCATGCGGTGGAGGAAGGTGGCGGCGGGTAGCCCCAAGCGGTCGAGCAACTGCCGGGTAGTTGCTTGAATTTTCGGCGGTGACCAACCCAGCAAACGCGGTACGATGGCGACATTATCCGCCACGGAATAATGCGGAAATAGCCCCACCTGCTGAATGACGTAGCCCATACGTCGTCGCATAACTTCTAGCGGAAGCTGGCGGATGTCTTCTCCGTTGAGGCGAATACTCCCCGCCGAGGGTTCCACCAAGCGGTTGAGCATTTTCAAGGTAGTTGTCTTCCCGCTACCGCTCGTCCCGACTAGGGCTAGCGTTTGCCCTTCTGCTACGGTGAAATTTAAGTGGTCTAGTGCTACGGTCTCTCCGTAGACTTTACGCAATCCTTCGATTTCGATCATATACAAAGGTAGGGTTTTTGCGGTGGACGGTGGTGCACCTCATATCTGCTACGAGTACATATTTAAAGCAACTTGCAGTTGCGATCTACACTTCAACCGATAGCACTTGCTTCTAGGATAGTTTATGCTACGGGCAACAGCAGGAACCTTCGGAGGAAACAGCAGCTTTGCTATTGGGGGAGCTCAAAGTGGGAAAAGGCGTAAACCGGATATTAACGGCTAAGGTATTGGTGCCTGAATGCTGCGGGAGTAAGTTGGAGTAACGCTTTAAATTTTCGGTTAAAGTAGGATATGTTGTTATAACCACTTTCAAAACAAACTTGCGAGATGGAGAGGTCAGAATTCATTAGTAATTTACTAGC
>JBCDIR010000210.1:0-5646 GCA_038748735.1 Bacteroidota bacterium
CCCCGTACAACCACTATTCTGGTCCGTAGCCACTAAGGTGTAGGTGCCACCGCCCGTTACTTGTAGTTGGTTAGGGGGTGTTTCGGGTACGATGTTGACGGCAGCTTCCGGCGGGTCAGCCATCCAAGGACTCAGGGTGAGGTTGATACTGCCCGCTACGTTGGCATTGACGGTTACCAGTGGGTCTTCACAGGTGATTTCTGGCATCAAATCCTCATTATTGAGGAAGATAACCGGGGTATTGAAGTTTGTGTCTACGGAGACAGAATCCAGAGCGGTACAGCCCGAAATCACATCCGTCACCTCTACGATGTATAAATCAGGATTCGTTACGTTGAGCACGGCGTTGTCTCCTCCCGGAATAACAATCAAGCTATCCGGAAAAGTATCCGTGCGGAACCACTGATAAGTGACGCCCATAGCGGATGGAGACGCATCTAAATTTAGGCTAGTACTATCACAATTGATCAAAGCCGCTGGTCCTTGTGCAATCTGCGCCACGGGCGGGGTCAAGCCATCGGCAATTATCACGGTATCCGTAGTGGTACAGTTGGTATTCGGGTCTTCGACCAAAATGATGTACGTACCCGGTGCTTCGGCAATGGCCTGTGCGCTGTTTTGGGTACCGAGACGCAACTGTGCGCCGTCATTCAACGTCCAAGTAATCACTTGGTCAAACGAACTAGGGGTGATTGTCACGTCCAGCGCTACGGAATCCGTAGTGCAATAGTAAGGGTCCTCCACTTCCGCAATGGTTACGGTGGGAGCGGAGGTGTTGGGCACGATGCTGGCGAAAGTCGTATCGGTACAACCCGTCGTCGTTTCGGTCACCACCAGGGCGTAGGCTCCGAGCCCCGTAGGACTGATACTCAGACCGTTACCACCCGTAACGGGGGTAAACGTATTCCCTTCCACGAGTAACCACTCGTAAGTCACTAGGAGACCGTCCGTTTGCGAACAAGAACCACTCAGTGGCGTACCAGCGTCGCTACAACTTTCTTCTACTTCGCCTTGGTTGTTAATACCCGGTGAACTGATGCAGGCTACCGGGCGAATTCCGTCATCTTGGATGGTAACTTCGTCCATCGTGTCATCAAACGGATCGTTAGAACAACCCGTCACGTTGTTAGTCACACTCAGAATATAAGTTCCCGGACCCGCTACGTCAATCGTCGGCTGGTCAGCAGGTGAGATGATGAAGTCAGGGTCCGTACCCGGGGCGGTTGTCCAGGTGTAAATCAAGTTTTCACCGACGGAATTAGCGCCGTTGAGGGTCATACTACCCGTATTACAGGTGAAGCCACTCATTACCGGATCAATGACCGCCTCCGGCAATTCGGGCGCTAGGATGGTAATGGTATCCGTGTTGGTACAGTTCGTACCGTCGTCGGTGGTCACTAGCAGGATGAGGTTTCCAGGATCATTCGTAAAGAACTCATCGGGATTATTACCCAGTACCATAGAATTAGTAGAATTATAGTACCACTCGTAGCTGAAGCCCGGCTCGTCGTTGGCCGTAACCAGTAGATCGTTACCGTTACAAGCCAGTGTCCTGACGTCATCACCGTTGATTTCCGCATTGGGGGGAGCACCCGCCGTCGGAATAAGGATCGTATCCGTCAAGGAAACGCCAGAATTGGTATCAAAAATGGTAAAAATCAATTCACCACCGCAGACATCCTCCAGCATCAGCGGGGTATTTTGCGGGATGGGTTCGGTCTGCCACATGGTACCAATCGTGCCCTGGCCGCTCCACTCACACACCTCGATCTGTACGGCACCATCACAGGCACCGGGGCAGGATTCGGGTATGATATCGATGCTTTCGACCACGATGACTTCACGGACACATACTTCGCCATTGTCGACCACGATGCTGCCCGTACCGTTGGTCGTTTCTACTACGGGTGCGGGGTCGGTTTGTATTTCTACGTCGTAGCAATTATTGGGGTCACCAATGAGCTGGTAACACACCTTAAAGGCCACTTCGTCGTCGGGTATTGCTAGTGGTGTATTGGAATTAAAGTCGGCCATGATGGTGCCGACTGGGTTGGGTGCGTTGAGGTTCAAGCCCGTCCAAGCTACGGGCATAGAGCTGATGTACTGCAATTCCGTCACATCCCAATTGATGACAAAATCCGCACTCAGAATATTGTCAAAAGAAGCCACCGTGAAATCCACACAGACGGTATCCTTCCAGTCGCCGATGGTGTCTACTACCGTCAGGGCAAAACCTTCGGGAAAGAGGACGCACATCTGACCACCGCCTACGAGTAGACCGACATTGTTGCCGCCAGAGTTAGCCGTTACGACGTTTTCGCTCAGCGGTAATCCAACCGTGGTCACGTTCGAGCACATGTCCGGCTGGGCCGTCGGAGCCGTGGTGAAACAGAGGTCTAGTAGCGTAGCGCCATCGGCTAGTGTCACGGGTGAATCCAGTTGGATGTCCACCGTGGCCGAAGAAGCGCCGAATGGGGTAATCGTCACACTACCATTACCGTTAATCGCCGGGTTAAGATTCTCGAAGTTATTGTTATACAAAAACAAGTTTTCATCCCAATTGACGGTAAACTGCATTATCTCTACATCGTCAAAGTTGTTGACCGTGATCGGCAGACAATCCGTTCCGGCCAGCGGCATGGAGATGTCGCCGAAGGTGATCTGCGGACTAACGGGGTCACATACTTCCACTAGGCAGTTGGTGGGGTTGGTACCAATATTCACTCCGTTAGAAACGCCCGTCGCGCCATCCGTTAGGATTTGTACGGGGCTGTCATTACCCACGCCGACGACGTTGAAGCAGACGTAGTGTAGTGATAAACCCTCTGCTAAGTCACTCTGCGGGAAAGGACCGAGTTCCCATTCCATCCCCAAGATACCGTTGCCCACGTTACTGACGTCGAAGTTACCGTTATTGAAGGGGTTCAGATTATTACCACCGTTTTGGTTGGGACCACCCTGGTTAGGAATATCATTGGCACGGACGTACTCCAAAATATTAGGATTCCAAGTGATCAAATACCCCAATTGGGTGACGTCATCGAAGTTAGTACCCGTATTGAAGTTAACGCAAATTTCATCACCAATGCAGACTTCGTCGCCGCAGTCGATCACGATTTCGATACCTTCCGGGTCACAGTCGCTGACGTTGACCGTGGTGCTTTGTAGACTGACGGGAATAGCGAGCGTACTCGGGTTAGGGTTACTTGGATCGTCATTGCCTACTTCGATTCTCGTTGGCGTATCCGAGAACTCAATCGTACTGCTGGTTTCGCATTCACCAATAATATCGTAGCAAACCGTTACAAAGTTGGTACCGTCAGCCACCGTCACTCCTGCGGACGCATCAGCGGGAGTCGCCCAACTACACGTGATGTTGCCCGGCCCCTCCGCCACAAAGTTTGGCCCGATGGCCGAAGCGTAGCTATTGATGGTATTGTTGATAATCATGGAATTGGGCGTTATGGACGCCAAATCCAAGTGGGTGGGATCGTAATTAATGGAGTACTGTATCGCCGTTAAGGCATCGAAGCCGGAGGTCGTGTAATTGACACAAACCTGGTCCCCCGGATTACCCGTTATCTCCTCCACTGCGTTGAGTTGAAACTCGCGTAGGCACAGCGTTACCGTTCCGGGGTTCACCGTACTAAAAGGGGCTTGATTCATACACTCAAAGCCAATGGAAGAAAAACGATTGATGGTAAACGGCACCTCAGGCGATTCGTTATCGGGCACCACATCAATGGTAGTTTGACCACCGTAGCCCCCAATAGCGTCGAAGCATAGCTCAAACAAGACGGGCGGGTCTTCACCACCGTTATCATCTAAAGTTAAGGACAGCATCCCCGGGTTTTGGGAAGATTCGCAATCTCCGTACGACCAGTTGTCAAAGGCAATCCGCCCCGGCACGGGTTCGGTGAAAGCCGCGGCAGTCAGTCCGCCGTTCGTCACTAGTTCGGCGTTGATGTTTTGTACGCCCGTAAAGTCCAGAACGGCAGGGTCGTAACTTAACGTAAACTGGAGCAAGGTCTGATTAGAAAACTCGATTACGTCAAAGGGGACGCAAAAAGAATCACCCGTGCAGACGTCTTCGGCACTACCGATCGTAAAGGTCAGCTGTGCCTGAGCCGTGGTCACCATCAAAGTGAAGGCACAAACGACTAAATATATCTTACGCATCATATTCATAAAAATTCGGGAGTTTGGGATATTCAACCGTAAAGACGCACCCGCCTGCTGCAGGCAGGTGGCTATGCGTCTCAAAAATAATAGGTGGGTGGCTATCGGTCAAAAGAATAAGCCACCTGTAGCTCGTGCGTGCTACCAACCGTTGGGCCAAAAGAACGGAAGGAATAATCGAAGCCGTAGCCTACTTTGAAAGTATTGTAAAGCCCGATGTTCTCCCCGAGGTTAAAGCCCGCCTCAAAGTGGAAGTTACCCGCCGAGGAGCCGCCCGCACCAATCCAGATGCTGGATTCGGTCTGGTAGCGCAGGTTCACGTCCACGTTCACGGGAGCGCCTTCTACGTACTTGACCCAGAGGGAAGGTTCGAGGAAGCTATCGTTACGGAAGAACTTATAAAAACCGAGCATACCGTAGTAGTGGCGAATCCGTGAGATAGCGAAATCACCGTCTTCGTTCTTGAATGCTAAGTCTAAGCCCGCTACTTGGGGAATCGAAATTCCGGCGTAGAACAGGTCATCACTGTCCAGCGTTTGGTAAAAATAGATACCGGCACCCACATCTGGGTTCCACTGTGTTTGGTTCATCGTGCCCAGGATATCGCCCTCGTCGCGGAGGTTGATCTCGGCGGCGTCGACGCGGTACTGCACAAAACCACCCGTTAGGGCTACGGCAATTCCGCTGTATTCCGGGTCACCAGAAATGACGGTACCCACGCGGGCGTAAATCCCCGTGAAGCCCGTCGGACCCGTTTGGTCATTGATAATGTAGCCACCCGCCATCAGGGTTGCTCCCGAACCGTCGCCGAGGTAAGAAAACCGTAAAGTCTGCGTACGGGGATTACCCGCAATACCGTTCCACTGCGAGCGATAGCTGGCGCCTACGGTAATGGGTTGATAATAGGCAAGAAAATCACTTTCAAGCGCGGCGGGATTGATGATGGTGGCATTTTCCCGGTACTGGGTAAATAGGGAGAGTTGCTGAGCAAATACTCCACTCGTAACCAGCCAACAGCAGCACCCTAGCAGTGCCAGTCGAATTTGTGTCATGGGATCAGTTTTTGAGATGGGTAAAATTAGCAAAATATATGTCCTCTGTACGTCCACAAAGTGTTAAGAAAGTAAGACGCCTTACACTTTGTGACATCATTAGATAATTGATTCTTTATGACAATAGGGTCTATTCACCGCTCAGGGCGATGCCTAGTCCTTTAAAATTAGATTTCGGGGTTCCCCATACACGCGGGGCAAGAATAGTTTGTGTAAATGTAGTGCGAGCAACTAACTAGCATCGTCCCTATTTGGGTCATTCTCTAAACGGGCTCAAAATTAGGTGTATCTTTTGGTTCCGCCTTCTTAATGTTTCGTCTTTTTCCTAAAATTTAGCGAATGGTAGTAATGTTACGGGGTGTGGACGTATTTGGCCACCGAGTGGTCAGACGTACAAACACACCGATCAGAATGC
>JBCDIR010000211.1:0-5640 GCA_038748735.1 Bacteroidota bacterium
CGGTGGGTCGGCGATTGTCGTGCCAGGCGTTGACCTCCTCCAGCGTAGCGGCCCGCAGCGTGTACTGCTCTCCCTCCACCTTGTAATAGACGTAGTTGTTGAGTAAAGCCGCAATGGAATCAATCTCTAGCGGATTTTTGATGTACGCATTCGGAACATTATCCTGAATAGCCCGCAGGTTGACGTGCGAAAGCGGCGTTTGCAGTACGGAAGTGATGATGCCGCCCACTCGGGGTAGGGTATTGGGCAAAGCATCGTAGAGCACAATATCCCGTGAATTAGGTGTTTCTCCTAAAGTCATCTGGCGGAAAAAACCGTAGCCTTCCGCTGGGTTGAACGGCAAATAATCTACGTCTACCACTACTTCGTTCTCCAGAATAACCCCGATACGGGAGCCTACAAAATCCTCCGCAAAATTATTTAAGTGCTGATCCTGACTACTTCCACCGATAAAGTGACGAAAGTTGTTCTGTAAAAATGGCATATTGGCCGCCAGCAACTCAAAGGTACGCTGGGTGTGCTCGAAGCTGTAAGCGTTACCAAAAGAGTAGTTGAAAGAATAAGCGCCGATTACGCCATTCGGTAGTACCGTATTGGGGTTGTAAACGACTTCACCGGTTACCACATCCGCACCAGCGGTATTGATCGTTCCCAAAAAAGAAGCGTGGATGTAGTGCGTTACGCTATTGATAAAATACACTTCCGGCTCGTCCGTATCTTGGTTAAGGATCGCAAATTTTACAAATTCTTGGTTATTCAAGAAAGGAGCCCAAGGGATGTTATTGTCCACCACGGCCAGTGCGGTGTAGGTATCTGCATTGTCGATGGATAGGCTGCCATCCACAAAAGGAACTTCGTTACCAAAATTGAGGGGCGCCAGAGCGGGCATGCCATTGTATTCCGTTATGTCATCGATGCCGTCACCATCCGTATCGTCGGGATTAGCGATGGGATGCGCCGTGATTTCGTAGTTGCTTTCCGGAAAAGCCCCCAGGGGTTCGGAAATAACCATTGGACCAGCAACGCCCATGGTAATGGAAGTGGTTAATTCGTAATCTTCGTTCGGTTCGTGGGTGGTATGCAGTAAATAATATTTGTCCGCTTCTCCGTTAATCTCCAATTGAACTTGCCCAATCGCGTTGACCGAATAATCGAGGATTTCCACATTCTGGGCCAAAACAATATTGCCCACCAGGACACAAAGTGTCCAGCATAAAAGTCTACCTGTAGCCATAACAGTCGGTGTTTTCCGAATTAAAACTTGAAAGTAGACAATATAAAAGTAACTGCATCTATTGTTCAGCTACAGATTAAGACGGCCATTGTACAAAACGAGCGAAGCCTCTTTCAGAACGCTGAAAGAGGCTTTGCATGAGTTACGGGAGGAAGCGCTTTAGGCTTTCATACCGTCGTATACGTCCATTATGGCTTTTACGTGCTTGGAAGAGGTATCCAAGAGCGCTTGCTCGTCCGCATTGAGGTCGATTTCGAGGAGTTGTTCGATACCATTCTTACCTAATTTGACGGGAACGCCCAGGTAAACACCGTCTTGCTTGTACTCGCCCGCAAGGAGTGTACAGCAGGGGAAGATGCGCTTCTCGTCGCGTACGATAGCACCCACCATTTGTGCCGCTGCCGCACCCGGTGCGTACCAAGCGGAGGTACCCATGAGCTTCACGAGTTCGCCGCCGCCTTTCTTAGTGCGCTCCACAATGGCGTCTAATTTATCGTCCTCAATGAGTTCCGTCACGGGAATACCTGCTACGGTCGTGTAGCGTGGCAGCGGTACCATCGTATCGCCGTGGCCACCGAGTAGCAGCGCCTGAATATCTTTGGGGGATACGTCCAGGGCCGTAGCTAGGAATGCCCGGTAGCGTGCCGTATCTAGGATACCTGCCATGCCGAATACGCGGTTGCGATCCAAGCCAGAAGCGGTGTGGGCCGCGTAAGTCATTACGTCCAGTGGGTTAGAAACTACGATGATGATGGGGTTGGCCGAGTGTTCCATGATCGACTTGGTCACCGAACTAACAATCTTAGCGTTCGTAGCGATCAAATCATCGCGGCTCATGCCGGGCTTGCGGGGAATGCCCGCGGTAATGACTACGATATCTGAATTGGCCGTATCGGCATAATCATCCGTACCCGTCAGCTGGGTGCTGTAGTAATCAATGGGAGCTTGCTGCCAGCTATCGAGGGCTTTGCCACGGGCAACGTCGCCTTTAATGTCTAATAAAA
This sequence comes from Bacteroidota bacterium, assembly GCA_038748735.1. Taxonomy (GTDB): domain Bacteria; phylum Bacteroidota; class Bacteroidia; order Chitinophagales; family Saprospiraceae; genus Lewinella. The sequence goes on from JBCDIR010000211.1 coordinate 2,239, forward strand.
CGACTTCTTTTACGAGGTCTTTATGGGCCAGTACATTGGCCACCGTTGCGCCTACATTTCCGGCGCCTACCACCGTTACTTTACTCATGCTTGGTTTTTGTTGGTTACTAAAACGCCGCAAAGGTAGCTTTTTTTTCGTGCTTTGTTACGGCCAAGACCAAAGAATAGGTGGAGAGGTGATGTTGTGCTGCTATTTTATTTTCTACTTTTGTCGTAATTATTTACCTGGTCACTAACCTGAGCCAGGAATAACGATTTTTTAATTGAAGTTCCTTTCGTTTAGAGCAACCATATCTAAATAATTACTACTTATCTTGATTTTTGAACGGGTTAAAACATTGTATAAGATGCGCCAAGCGATCAACATCATTTTTCTAAGTTTGCTGGGGGCAACACTACTGGCACAAGCACAACATCAGCACTGCGGATTCCATCCAGGTATGGGGGGAGGGGTCGACTTCAAAAACAGGTTTCTACACCACCAACGGACCCTGGCCGAACTGGGTGGACACCTCGGCCCGCGGGATGTCCAGTACGTTCCCGTCGCGTTTCACATTGGTCGCCGTTCGGACGGTAGCGGAGGGGTCTCTATCGGTCGCGTGCTAGACCAGCTGTGTGAGCTGAACGAGGATTTTGAACCACACGATATTCAGTTTTTTCTGTCTCCCGACGAGGGAATACACGAAATTTTCAATACCACTTTCTACGAGTCGCACGACGTCGTTTCTAACTTTATGAATTTGCAGCGCAACAACCGCGCCGTCGATATTTTTATTCCGGAAACGGCTAATTTTACGAACGAGGAAGGCAACACTTTGGCGTATTACAATATCCCCCGCGACTGGATCGTGATTGGGCGCACCTACGTTAGGGGAGATGATGCCACGCTATCCCACGAAATGGGGCACTTCTTCAACTTATTCCACACGTTCAATGGTTGGGAACCCGAACAATTCAATGAGGTCAACGTAAACGCCCCCGTGATCAGCCCCGGTAATGTTCCTACGGAGCGCGCCAACCGGACCAACTGCGAAACGGCGGGTGATTACCTTTGTGATACCCGGGAAGACTATAACAATGGGCTGGGTTGGGGTAATTGTAATTTCACCCTCAACGTACTGGACCCACAGGGTAATCCCATTGACCCGGACGAGGCGGCTTATATGGGCTATTTCTTGCAGTGTGACGACGAAGACTATTTCTTCTCCAACCAACAGGTCTCCGTAATGACGCTGGACCTCAACAGTAGCTTACGCAATTACCTGCGCCTGGACCCCGCTCCGCCCTACGTAGAAATTACGGAAGAAGTGACGCTCCTCAGTCCAGCTGACGATGCAGAATTGGAAAATTTTAACAGTATCAGCCTGACTTGGGACGGGGTCGCCGGGGCGGACGCCTACTTTTTAGAGGTTTCGCGGATTCCTACCTTCTCTATTGAACCCATTCGGCGGATTGTGTACGGTACCAGTACCGTCATTGAAGATTTGCAAGCGGATAGAAACTACTACTGGCGCGTCCGTCCGTTTAATTCCCACTTTACTTGCAGCAATTCGTCCTCAACGTTCAAGTTCCGTACGGGCAGCTTGGTGAACGCTACTACGATTGAACAAGTGGCGGATTTTGCGGTTATTCCTAACCCCAGCAACGGGGACCAAGCGGTACAAATACGCGTACAAAGTACCAATAGCTTTGACGGTACCCTTACCGTTACCGATTTGGCGGGTCGTGCCGTTATCGCGCCACAGCGTCGCAGCTTCACGGCTGGCGAACAAGTGATTCCGCTTGATCTCCGCAATCCAGCGGCGGGTATTTATCTGGTCAATCTTCGCTCCGCTACGGGTACGCTGACCCAAAAATTGGTCATAACGAAGTAGTGCCCACCTTTGAATTCAACTCGGTAGATCATGTTTCGTAAACTTTCCATTGGCAGTATTCTGATGCTGTGTCTTTTGTCCTTGACGGCCCAAAATAACGAACCCCATCCCTGTGGAACCCACCTCGGCGTCTCCAACTGGCTGCGGGGGTTCCAGAACCGGATGGCCTCGACCGCTCGTTCGGATGAGTTGTTGTATTTGCCTATGCAAATCCACATTGTGGGTACGGATGAAGGTGCAGGTTATATGAACGTGAGGACCGTCATGCAATCGTTTTGCAACCTCAACAAAGACTTTTTACCCACGAACATCCAGTTTTACTTAGCTAACGATCTCAACTACATCAACAATACCAGTTGGTACGATCACGAAAACTATTTTCCAACGGGTTCGCAAATGATGAGCACCAATAACGTTCCAAATGCCATCAATTGCTACATCGTAGAAAGTCCGGCGGGTAACTGCGGCTACTACGCTCCGTTTGATGACGCCATTGCCCTCAACAAAGGCTGCACGCAACCCGATGACCATACCTGGGCGCACGAGGTAGGTCATTATCTGTCTTTACCCCATCCGTTCTCTGGTTTGGAAGGTGAGGACCTGGATTTTGACGAAGCATTACCCGCTATCGTTGCTGGATCTTTTGTAGAATTGGTTGATCGCTCCAACTGTCAGTTTGCGGGTGACGGCTTTTGCGATACCGAAGCAGATTACCTCAATTTTCGTTGGAGTTGCAATACCGAAAGCATATCCAACCAAATACAGATTGACCCCAACGGCACCAGTTTCCAGTCGGACGGTACGCTGTACATGTCTTATTCTAATGCCTCCTGTAAAAGCCGTTTCTCCGACGAGCAAACTTTAGCTATGCGCGCCAACGTAGAAGAGCAGCGGCCGAATTTGATTACGCCGATAGCGGATATTAACGACTTCGATATCGATGATGAACTCGAAACCTTGACGGTCATCTCGCCGCTGGAAGACGAACTGGTCAATACGCCCACCGTACGCTTGGAGTGGGAAGCCGTCGAAAACGCTACGCGCTACATCGTGCAGGTTAGTCGTATCGCGTCTTTTCCGACCGCCGTGAGTGATTTTTTTACCACCAATAATACTTTTGTAGACTTTAGTGACATGTTTGCCGACCGGACCTACTACTGGCGCGTGTTCCCCTTCAGTGAGTACGATACCTGTTTAGGTTTTCTGGACCGCCAGCGCTTTGAGACGGGCGAAGGCGTCGTTAACGCAACGGATTTGCTCGCTGGCGAAATAGCACGTATCTTACCCAATCCTGGTTCCCCAGCGCGCGCCACGACTTTGTTTATCGAAAGCCGAGCGAGTGGAGCTTCCAATTGGCGCGTGTATAACGTACAGGGTCAAACGCTACTAGGCGCCGAATTTCAGGCGGTGGTGGGCGAGCAAAATTTGACGCTTCCTACCCAATCCCTACCAGCGGGGGTTTATTTGGTAGAATTGACCCTCAACGGGCGCCGTAACGTGCAAAAACTCGTACTCAATTAGGTACATC
>JBCDIR010000212.1:0-5636 GCA_038748735.1 Bacteroidota bacterium
GTCGTCGATAGGCGGTAATTGGGGTGGTAGCGAAGGTTCAGTTGCAATTTTTGCTCAAACCAAGCGTAGAAAACTCCCAAACTGACTCCGAGTGTAGTCACCTTGTTTTCGTTTAGTACCGTGTAGTAGCCGTTGGTGCCTACCCGCAGCCGAAAGTTCTGGGCGCTATTCTGTCGAATCCAACTGAGCTGTCCGTAGTAAAAATGGACGATGGAAGACGGACCTTCTCCGACGTTGTTTTCGTTGCGTACGTAGTTGAAGCTACCCGTCAAGCGACTGTTCTCCAGCTCCCAAAATGGGGATACGGAAGTGGTCAGCGATTGATAAGAAAAATCGAAGGAATCACGACCGATGATGAAGCGGTTGACGCGTTCTAGGTTGAAGTTGGACACGTTCACTTGTACACCACTGCCCTTTTTGGTCCGGTACACGAGATTAGCGTGTGCGATGAGGCGATCCGTTTGGCTCACCCGTACTGCTTGGAGGTTATTTTGCTCAATGCCCACTTGTCCGTTCAGGATGAACCGCTGCTGAAACAAACGCAAACCGGTCTTGACGGTATAAGCACGCAAGTCATTGAGTTGAAAATTGCGCCCAAATGTCTCAAAACCATCGTCCACTTGGCGAAAACCAACGGACACATTAACCAACGGACCGTAATACCCCAAGTCACTATCCAGGAGAAAGCCTGAGCTCGTCGTCAGGTTAGGGTCCAACCCAATATTTTCTGCCCGTTGTAGCCAGGGGTCGTCCTCCGAAAACAACGGGAATATTTCGGTACGGTCTCGCTCGGTATAACTCATAGCGGTACGGAACCGAAAACGTATTTTTTTTAGTAGCGTTTGGCCAACTACCAACTCTGCTACTCTATTTTTACGACTAACGCTGTCCGTGGCATTGGGGCGTTCATTAGCCGCTAGCAGTGCTAGAGTCAGCTCATTGAAGCCTTTTTTGTACCCCATACTGGCAGCGGTAAACGGACGTTCCCGCAAGGGCTGAATAGTCGTATTATAAATGGCCCGCCCGAAGCGTTCTCTGTTGAGGATACCCCGCGCCGCCCGGAGGACAAACTTCTCTTTGATGGTCCATTCCAAACCGACGCCGTACTGTTGAATATTATTGAGCGTATTTTCGGTAAAACGGTTGCTGCGGTGGCCCAGGTGGAGCACCAAACCACGGTAGCGTGGACTAAATCCCCAGTACTGAAAACTAGGTAAGTCCGGAAGATTTAGTTGGTCGCCCAAGCGGTAACTGAAAGGCAAGCTGAACTGGCCGATCTTCACATTTAAACGGACCGAAACGAGGTAGCCAAAGTTACTGTTGTTGAATAAATTGGGCTGGTTAGACTGGAAAAGCCGTACGCCCGCCATCACGTTACCAGAAACGGAAATCTTAGGTGGTCGTACTTCCAGGTTTTCTAAATCTTGGGCGCATAACCAACCATTAGCCAGCAGGAGGACAACCAGTAGATACCTCATAGTTGTGAGATTGAATTAGAATAAAAAATTTCACTCTTGCGCCCGTCACCATCCAGCAGGTAGGCCGCTAGCCGAAAAGGTGCCGTCCTGATTTTGGGTAGGGGATAGTCGGTGACTTGGTGGTCTAAGCGGTCCAAATACTGCATGGGCTGGCCCGCTACGTCTAGGTACAGGTACAGCACTTCACCCGCTGCGCGTTGCTCAGCGGTGCGGGCGTGATAGCCGCGCTCGGTTTTGACAATGGCGAGGCGAGGTAATACGGATGCCGCCTTTACGTGAGTGCTAATTGTATTGCCACTACGCTGATTGCCAGCGGCATCTTCTACTACTAAACAGTAAGTCAAGCGTCCCGCGTAGGTCGGGGGTAGGGTGTCCGTGTAAGTAGTGGAATTGAAAGGTATCCGCAAGGTGTCCAGCCGGTCGGTAGCTTGGCGCAATACGTAGGTTTGCACCACGTCCTCACTACTGCTGGGTAACCAGTGTAGGGTAAGGTTACGATCCGTCAGTTGGTAGTTCGTAATGCGAGCAGGAACTGGGGCAATCGTATCGGGTCGGGCCAGCGTCAACAAGGCAGAATAGGGCGAGTGGTTATTGTTGTAATCAACGGCGGTGACTTTGTAATACACTGCTTTGTCTAAAAACTGCAAGCCTACCGTATCCGTAAATTCGTGGGAGTGATGCAACAGATCGTGACAGTGGTAAAACGTACCATCCGGACGATTGGACTGGTAGACGCGGTAGCCCGCTAAGTCCCGTTCGTTATTAGGTTGCCAAATGATTCGAGCGATCCCCGCCGTATCAACGTAGCCGAATAAGTCTGCTGGCTTGGCCGGAGCTAAGGTGTCGATATAGGTCGCTAAAATGGGGGCACTACTGCGCTCCACTTGGTCCGAATTATAGGCCACGATACGGTAATAATGATCCCGTTCGTTGCGAATCATCGTATCCCTAAATGTATTGGTGTACACGGGTAGGTAGCCCGGGTGCAGGGCCTGGTACTGTCCGTCCAGACTATTGGCTTTGTACACGCGTACGCCCATTAGATGACCCGGAGAGGCGACGGCTAATTTGGGTTCCCAACGTAGGGTGATCGCTTCGTGATTACCTTCCGCACGGGCGTTGAGGGCGGTGAAGCCTACGCGTTGGTCCACTACCCGTTGCGTCAAGGTCGCTGATACGGGGCCTTTGACGCCAAATGAGCTGTGACCCTGTACGCGGTAGTAGTACGTCTTGCCCAATTCGACGGAATCAATGTGTATATTCGACCGCGCCTGCGCATCTGCGGTGTAAATGGGCTGCGTCGTTAAACGACGAAAAGGCCCCGTGGCTTGTTCGGCCCGCAAGAGATCGTAAGCGGTGTAAAATTGTGCGTTACTGGCATAATCCCAGTGCAAGTGAACCCGCTGACCCCGCTGCTCCGCCCGTAGATCAGTAATCGGCGGAAGCAAGGATGGGGTAGCTGCGTAGTAGTAATGCGCCGTATCTGCTCCTCGGCCTTGGTCATCCAAAACAATGAGTCGGTACAGGGCTTTCTGCTCGGGTTTATAATCGTCAATCACGTGGCGCATGCCCAGGATGTCCGCTGCGGTGGCCGATAGGTCAGCGGCTAGCATCAGGAAGTTGAGGGCCAGTAACCGTTGGTTATGCTGTTCGGAGGCCGCCAGTAGATCACCCCCCTCGGTGGGGTATAAGGAATCCAAGGAGGTCCGTAAAATGTGCGCTGCCACGAAGGCCGCTTCGTCGTCCACGTGGGTGCGTAAACGCGCATCAATTACGGAATTAGCAAGGGGGGATACCTTCGTTACCAGTACAAACTCAGGCCGGTTTTGCGTGGCTTTTTGTAGTAAATAGCCGTTCGCTTTACCGCGCTCGTAGCAGGCGGTACTGTTCGTTCCCCAGCGCAGTATCAGCCGCTCCGGGGTGGCCAAGCCATCTAGAAATAGCACCTGCGTAGTATCCTGCCCCCGTAAGCACGTGCTACTCAGCAGTACGAATAATAAGAACCAGTTTTGCATTAGTGAATGACTTGATAGGGGTAAGTAGTGGTGGTTTTGTCCAATTCATTGACCAACTTGACCCGGTAAGTACCCGCTGGAAGCTGTGCTTGTAGGTACATGTCGTCCAGCCGGTCAAGCGCTTGTAGGTAGGAGCTGAGGTCGGAAATAGAATAACTGCCGCTGCCCAGCCGTTGGACCGCCCGCAAGTTAGCCTGCACCCGATCCGAATGGATGATACGCGGCGTCCAGTCAATCAGGACATAATAGCTATTGGTCGTAGACTGCAAATCAAAACCGGGGTCAAAACTGCCGTTGCCGGGCGGTTGGTTAAAACTAAAGCTGTTCGACGCGGCGGGTGGTGACGGAGGCGTGTAGACACCGAAGGTCACGTTACTCACGTTGGGAGGGCTATGCGTTGGGGTTGGTGATAAGCCAAAACTACCCCCAACGGCTTGCTCACTCGCACCATCTAAAAAGCGGTTGATTTCCTGACTCCGCAGTGGAAGCGCAGGCCGCTGAATCGAAAAAGTGTGGCCCTCCGCTTGTAGGGCACTCTCCAACTGATCGTAGTTCTGCATCCAACGGATCAGTGGCGTCCAGCGGGTATTTGGTCTGTTGAAAAAAGGATAATTACTAGAACGATTCAGCGGACTGCCAGCCGTCAAGGTTTGTAGCCTTTGCCGCAGCGTTGCATTACTCACGTTTTGGTACGTTTGTTCCGCCCGCATGGCCTGTATCTTGGCCTCGTTGAGATAATAAAAGGCACTGTAATAAGGGTTTAACACGGGAGCTACTCGATCATCATCCGCTAGTTCGTTTTGGTAACCAACTATATCAAAGTGATCAAACGGCTCGGCTATGCCACCGGGGTCCAGTAGGATTACCGGTACGTGGTAGGTCTTTTGTAAACTGTTGTCACGCTGTATCTGGTACCCTCCCAAGAGGCTAATGGCTAGGTCGTAACTATAGCTGTTGGCGTAGGGGAGGTAAGCGGTTTGGGCGACTGAAAAGCCCGCCATTTTTTGCTGATAAGAACTGTACTTACTCGTTTTGGCGTACCACTGTGCGCTCGGGTCTAGCAAATTTTGGTATTTGTACTTATTGATAAATTGACTTTTATCCGCGTAGCGGTTCCGGCGTTGTTGGTAACTTCCGACGTTCGTCGCATCCGCAGTGAGGTCCGTAGCCCCCGTGTACGTGTTGGTGGTAGCGTCTAGGTCTGCTCCGGGATTGGCGCTGAGGTAGCCTTCTTTTTCGCGGAAGCCGATATTTAAGCGGTAGATCTCCTCGGCTTGTAGTCGGTTGGCGGGCATATTGAACACCAGCGTGCGGTTGTTTTTGCACCAACAGGGCGTTTCCGTAAACTGCCGGGTGCGAATATTGGTGAAGCGGACGATATTTCCTTCTTCTATATTGGCCGCTTGTTGTGCGCCCAAGATTTCGTAGCAGTCGGTACGGTCCATTTCGAGCCAGCCTTCCGCTCGGGTGCCATCCCCCTGACGAACCATAAAGTAACGTTGGCGAAAGCCAGGATAACTGGAGATGACGTCTTCTAGCAGAAACTGAGTCGGTCGAGCCTTGGTTTTAAAACTCACCTGCTGGAGGGTGTCAAAAATCGGACTCCCCCAACTTCCGTTCAAGTATTCATAACCCAGTACCCGTACTTGAAAATCGTACCACGCTTTGCCGGCTAACCAATCTCGTGGGGTGATGCGTAAGGTCGAACGGGCCTCGTTCCAGTGTACTTCTTGCGTGGGGGTTAAGGCTCCGCTGCTTTTTTCCCGCAGTGCGTACTCGTATTCTACCTTGTAGGTGTGGGTCGTCCCTTCTTGGTCGGTGACTTGGATGATTTCCCCGTCGTTAATGTTGAAACTTACCCGCGGATCGACAAAAACACTAACTTCCTTAGTCCCTTCTCCGGGAATAAATTCTTCAATATAATCTAGTCGGGCAAAGGGAGCGGGGTCGGAGGTGCTCAGCCCTTCGCAGCGTTCCCCAAACTCGAAACCGATACGGCGGGGTTGAAAACGGATGCGTCCCCCCAGTACCGATCCTCCCACCCACATTTTACCCTGCAACCAGATCGGGTTGGGCAGTTGCGCGTTGAGTAAGGCCCCGGCGTGTACCGTCACCAAGGGTCGTGTAATGGTGCGCCCCAAAA
>JBCDIR010000213.1:0-5633 GCA_038748735.1 Bacteroidota bacterium
AAAAATAGGTATAATCTAGTGAGAAAAGGATAAACAGTAGGTTTGACTTCAATTACCTTTATATTAACCTGGTTACCAGACGCGTGCAATTGACAAGTTACCACCTTCAGCTCAACCTCAGGGTGTGCGGCTAAGCCGTGGATTTCATTCGTGAAAAAAGTTGTCGTTGGACCACCCAAATCTTTGGCAAAGTATAATACCTTCATCATGACAACCAATTGAGGACACCTATCTACCGCAAAATAACAATCTTACCCAAATCATTCGCAAAGAAGCGATCCACCTCACTACGCGCGTAGTGTGCATCTGCTCCCTGTTCGCGCAGTGATTCGGGTAACAATAAGCGGTACAAATACACGCCATTGGCCAACTGGTCGCCGTAGTCGTCGGTACCATCCCAGCTAAAGTCCGTCTGGTGGGTACCCACTTGTAAAGGCCCCAATTCCTGCGGACGAATCTCCCGGACGACCCGGCCGGAGACGGTCATTATCTGTAAGCTGACGCCATCGAGGGGGGCGTTGCCCGTCAAGGTGTACACGAAGCGCGCCTGACTCGTGAACGGATTGGGGTAAGGTAAAAAGTTGGACAACTTCGTTGCATTTTGCACCTCGAAGCTGATTTCTTTCCACAGCGTTCCGCTAGTATTACCCGAAGCGTCTCTGCCGCGTACACGTAGGGTATACAGGCCGTCCTGTACCAAATCGGGTTGCCAACGGATGGCGGCTCGGTTCGCCTCCGTGGTGAACGTAGAACTAAAATCCACCTCCCCCGCCAGGAGGTTGAGTAGCTCTTCCTGGCCGTCGGGGCGGGTGATGGCTACTTCCAACAGTTCTGGACGATCTAGCGGAAGTTGACGGTTTTCATCGATGAGTTCGATATTGATCAGGGGAGAAGCGGATACTAAATCCTCGTTTAGAATCCGGTTTCCATCGAAAGCAACGTGTACTACTGGCGCCACTTGGTCCCGTAAAACCACTACTTCTTTCAGTAGTAGGTTATTGATGCGAGTAGCCTCCAAGGGCTGATTAGCAGGATTGACGTTAACCAGTAACTGAAAGGAATTACCCAAACCAATGGTCGGTGCCTCAAAGGAAAACGTACCACTTTCGTTGCTGGCTAGCGCCTCCAGCTGCAGTTCTCCCGTTATATCCAGCCCCGATGTTCCTAGTAAGGCGTAAGACACTCGTACGCTATCCCCAAAGTCTTGACTACTGATGTTCGTCAACGCGGACTCCACCGCAAAGACTTTTCCTTCGGCCAACGAATCGCCCGTAACGCTGTACCCCAAAGCGGGGTTAATCGCCAAGTCGGGCAGATACCCAGCTCGTAAATGAAAATGTTTCAAGGGAGAAGGGACTCTAGTGAGTTCGTCAAAAGCCTCCCAACGAAACTGCGTGTATACCGCATCACCAGCGAGGTCGCTGATGTTTAATTCCCCCGTCTGCGCCACCGTATCCGTCCGTAGTAAATTCAGAGAAGTGGGACTATCACCACCGTAGACGGAAAGAACGTTGACGTCCGTTTCCGTCGGCTCCAATTCCCAACTGTACTGCTCCCAGTCACGGCCGGGACCGAAAACCGGAGAAGCGTAGTTACCGCTGGTACTCGTAATTGGAAACAAAAACTCCAAGGTAACCGCCTCGAACGGATCCGGCGAAATACCTTCAGCAATGACGCCACCATTTTTTTTGTAAATAAAGGTGTAAGGCACATTTCCGAGTACTTCTAACTCTCTGACCGACGCAGCCCCCTGCGCTTCCAACAACTGGAATATATTACGGCCCGTCGCCACGCTGTCCTGCGCCCAGTCGTCAATACTCAGGTCGGGATTGCTACCTTTAAGTACGGTGAAGAAGTACACATCCGCCCCTTCGGGAACGACATCCGTCAAGAAATCCAGTAAGTTTTCTCTTTGCTCCTGAGTAGCCGTCGGGAAAGCGTATGCTCGGTTGCTCCCCGTAGGTACGCCGTAGTCCCCCGCAGCAAAATCACCACCCGTAGGAGGATTAAACCAAAGACGATCCGGGTGCTTGCCCATTGCTACGACCACTCCAACTCCTTGGTTGATGTAATTCCAGGGCCGGACAGAACCCGCCAAGCTACCGTTATCGTAGCGCAGCCCCGGGCGGTCATTGGACTCCCATATCTTGTTCCGGATGCTGATGTCAATTTGATCGTCAACGAAAAGAAATTCTTGTTCGTTCCCCAAAAACATGCGTTCAAAATCGCCGTCTTGCCACTGCCCCCAGTGCCCTTGCCCCCAGCCGTTATTTTCTAATTCGGCCAAATAGGTGAAAGAGCTAGCCTCCCACAAATATTCTCCCGTGCTCAGCGTACTTGAGTCGGGCGTCACTCGCCAGTAGTACACAGTACTGTCTTGCCAACTCAGCTCGGGCGACCATTCCAATACCCCGCCTTTTTGCACCAACTGGGTCGTAGCAATTGGAGCAGCGAAAGTAGGTTGCGTAGCGAGTTGGAACAAGTATAGTTTCTCTTCCGCTAGTGGGTCGGCAGTCGTCGCCTTTAGCGTCACTTCGTCGCCACTAATTAGGCCGTAACGCGGGGGAAAAACCGGATTGGCGGTATTGTCCACTACAAAAAGCGGTACCCCAAGTTCTCCACTCCCCGTGCGTAAGTCGTTATTTTGCTCAGCACTCGCAGTGGGGAATTCGGTCAGTACTTGACTCGCGTCCAGCTGCACCAGTAAGCGATTCAGGCCAACGGAAGGCTTCCCCTGGGTCGGCAATTGGAGCGTCACCGTGCGACGAAACCAGGGAGTGAGTACCCTTCCATCGTACAAATCAACCACCTCCCCCGTAGGAAGCTGTTGTTGTACCGTCACTTGAATGCTGTCCGTCGTTGCCCTACCCAAATTAAGCAGATCAAAGGCAAAGGTAAAACTGTCGCGTTGTACGTTGACCACCGAGGGCAGTAGCTTAGCCGCCAGCGGATCGAAGGTGTAATCCGGTCCTTGCGAAGGGTTTAAGCGAAAAACGGGATCGCCCTGCAACTGAAATTGCTCGTTCAGCGCGCCGAAGGCCAAATCAACCAAATTCTCGTTGGACGCAATCGTCGATCTGATGGCGTCACTGACGGGTTGGCCGTAGTATTCGTCCGCCATTTTTTCGTGTAGGGTACGCCCAAACGCCCCCAGCGAATGAATGAAAGCCAAGCCCCGCGAGGCGGCGTACACGCCAGCGCCGCCGTTTTCCAGTCTGATAAAACGCTCGCCAATACTTTCAAAATTAGCAAACATATTTCCAGAGTAGCATCCTAGCGAAAGAATCAGTGGATATTTATCTACGTTTTCGTAATTGTCTGGACTGTCAATATTAAAATCAAAATTACCCGCGCTGGAGTGGCCAAAAAAGGTAATCAGCGATACTCCGCCATTGATACGCTCAAAAATCGCATCCGTTTGTGACGTTTCTATCGGTTCGGTACTCGTCCGGTACAGTCCCGTGACTTCGGCCCCGAAGGTGGGAGCTTCCATTTCATCCCGCATCCCGTCCAGGTGTGTCTTGATGCTTTGGTGTTCGGAAGGGCTGCGTCCGCCACCCAGTTGTAATATGCCCTTCATCCACGCCTTCCCCTCAATCGTCTGCGGCGCGTTGGCCACCGCCGTTTCCATCCCCTGAATCTTGTTGAGATAAGTATTCACCTCCGCCGGGCTGATGGCCGCCAAACGACCAATTCCCACGCGCGGGGTAGGCTTTAATTTATCCGATACCAGTAAGTTATCGCTGGCCGGAAAACCAAAAGTTGGCACGAACAGCGTCGTACCGAGCGCATCCGCCAGGGCACTAGGAGTCCGTATCTGCGTGTATTCTCGGCCTTTACCGATGATGAATAAGTACTTAAAATCTGGCTGCCGCCGTAGGGTCGACTCCACAAAGTTTCGGATGGCGATGGGATGCTGCTGTACGCCGTAAGCGTACTGATCGAAAAGGTCATCAACATTGACGATGGCCGTGCGGTAACCGCCCCCCGCTAGGCTCGCACGATAGTCGGCGTAAGCCTGTACCGGGTCCCCATCACCGCGGAGCTGACTGTGGGTTAAGATGATGTATTCGGCATTATCGACCTCCGGTAGGTTCAAGTTGACCGCCCGTGGATTTACAGTAGGGCTAGCCGCTGCATCCGCTACGATGAGTAAGCGGCGCAACTGCACCGTGGCGGGTAAAACGACCTCCAAAGTACCATCAACAATATTGCTCACCACCAAGTGCTGGCCGTTATTCAGGTCAAAAACCTGCGCACTCGACGCACCAAAGTTATTGACGACCAAACGTTGCGGCAAGCCATTGCCCTGCAACTCACAGGTGTAGCTACTCGCCCCGTCCGCATCCACTAGCGCCGGGTAACGTACCTGTACGAAACCGATGGATACCTCGTCTTTGTCGTCGGCAAAACCTTCCCATTCCAGGCGGGCTTCCCCTTCGGTCAATACCGTAGCGGGTAGCGCCGTAGCTACGTTTTGGAGCGTCCAGTTGTAAGTCGTGTCAAAACGTAGTTCTTGTCCGTTGGCGGATAGGCGTTGTTGGTGATTGAACAAGGCGCTCACGTAGCGGGTACTCAACTGCGCCGCCGGACCATTGGTATACGCGTTCGGCAAATCCAAATCCACGTTTTGAACGGTGGACCCGCTAGCCAGCAGCTCATTGACCGAACGGTTACCGTAGCCCTCGCCGATTCCCATGTGCGAGTAGTAAAGTGTAGCTCCGGAGAAGCGGTAATATTCTTTTAAATAACGGTTATTGAAAATAGTCTCGACCATTTGCCAGACGTAAGCTTCGGGAGCGGGGGGAGCCGTCAGATCGTTAGGGACAGTAGTGTAGCGTTGACCGTCGTCGGTTGCGTAACTGAGGTAATACGTTGCCGTATCCGTAATGAGGCTGTACCGCGGATTGAGCTGTTCTTCGGCCGCGTTGCGGTAGAGGTGCTCGTCCAATTCTCCGCGATTTTGCTGCCCGTAGAACAAAAGGTAGTCCCCCGCTTGTAAGGGGCCGCTACCCCCGTTGCTGGCGTAATAAAACACCGCTTCCCCTTGGTGGTGTAAAGCGAAATCACTGGCGTCAACCGTGGAGAGGGGCCAACCCAGGGCTGCTAGGTCTTCGTAATTGATGCGGTACAGACCATCTTCTGCTACCTTAACCGCCGCGTACGTCTGCCCTTCGGCAATCCACTCGTAACCGTACAAGGTATCCAATCCACTGACGATTTGCCCGTGCAAAGAAGTGATTGCTAATAATAAAGTGATCACTAACCACGCTCCGGTCCTCCTATTCTTACGTAACATAAACCTTTGATAATTTCAGCTTGGCAAGATACTAAATTTGTAAAGCACCAGTGGAATTCTTGGTCAATATATGCAAAAAATGTACATTTGTCGACACCGTGAAACCGACTGGTATCACTTCGGTAATTTTTACAGATTTCGCTTCTCTTACTCATATACGCAGTAAATGACAACAAAGATGTAAATCTAACGTAGAAAATCACTCAAGTCACCAGCTTTATTGCTTACTAAACAACCCAAATTAATAATGATCCAGCCAGCGGATCAATCCTTACCAGCCGTAACGCAAAACTTACAGCCGATTCTTGACGGCTATTTTTGTTTGCCCGATCCC
>JBCDIR010000214.1:0-5612 GCA_038748735.1 Bacteroidota bacterium
CCTGCATCAAAATCAAGGAAGAAGCCCGTCTCCCCCGTTTGGTTAATACTGGCCTCAAAGCGGAAGACAAAGTTGAAGTAGAGCACCAAATCTACGGCAAAACCTGTTCCCCAAACCCACTGATTCGTGAACGGATTTTCCCGCGAATTATACGGACTATTGACGTAGCCCACATTCTGCGGCCAGCTCAGGTTGAACCGAAACGGTACCCGCCGAAACGCTTCCAGGAAAACCCATTTGCCAAAATTTACCTCCCCACGAAAAATCTCCCGCCGCAAATTGGTTTTAAAAAGTACCGCATCTAAACCGTCCATCAAATAGAGTTGATAACCACTGAGTTTATTGGCTCCAAAGCCGACTCCCTGGTTATACAGTAGTGATTGTCGGCCCCGCAAAACGGAGTATTTGGACCGAAAGGCCGTGCCTAAGCTCCATTTTTTATTAGCTGTTGCCCAGTATTTCTCGGCGTTCAACAAGAGCGTCAGGGCGTTGCGTTCGTTGAAAATACCGAAGCCATCCTTCTGGATTTCCCCGTCGATGCGGTAGCCGTCCCAGGGGTAGGCAAAGTTGTCGCGGTAGTCCCAGGCGGCAGCGTACCCCAGGCGGAAGAAGCGTTGGTTCTCGCCCCCCTGCGGAAAATAAAGGGGATTGAGCCGCTGACTGATGGAAGTATCCACTTGATCGTGGTGGAAGTAGGCGTAAAAGTTGTGCCGCCGATAAATATCCGGCCGGTACCAAACGCGCGTACCCGTGGCCACCCGACGACGCATAAACGCATTGTCGCGCTCAAAAAAGAGTTGCTTGTTCTCTTCGGTAGCATAGTGAACTTCGCGGTTGCGGTTGAGTTCGTATTCGACGAGTAAGCCCAGCGTGCGGGCCTTGTTGAGGTAGGGGCGTTGGTATCTGAATTTTAAGGCGCGGGTATAGCCATACTCCAGACCAATCTCTAGCTCGTCCCCCCAACCCGTCAGGTTGAGATGACTGAGGTCGAGTCCCAGGATGAGGCGGTCGAGCGCGCGGCCTTGGTCTTGCCACCAAACGTTGAAGTTGCGGTCGGCAAAGTCCAGTTTGGGGACGGGATAAAGGTACCAAGTCTCCTGTACGTCAATGAGTAGGGTAACCTTCATACTGCTGCCGCTCCAATCCTGATACGTGATCTGAACCCGGACAAATAGCCCCGTATTCATCAGGTTATTCTCGGCCCGTTCAATGGTGCTGGGCAGATCAGCCAGGGCAATCGTATCTCCCAAACGGAAGGGCAGTTCCTGCAAGATGACGGGCGTTTTCGTCCGCTTATTACCCGTTACTTCCAGACCGCTCAGCACAATCCGGTCCATGGGTGGGGTTTGTCCACTTACACTACAACAACACATCCACATTACCAGTAAGATCAACTCCCGCATAACTCATTCCGAATGAAAGTTGCACAAAGTAGGCATTCGTAACTACTTAACGGTGTATCTGTAACCTTAATTGGGAATGAACGAAATTAATGAAACAAACAGAAGGTTTAGTGGACCCGTTCCGATAGTACTAGGTTGTCGTGGCCAAAGCTGCCCGCATTTCCCGCCGAAAATTCAGCGTTTGCAACAGCTGTTCTACCTCCACTTGCCAGCGACCAAAACCCGACGATTGAAAGGACCAGCCCCGTTTGAAAACGTCGAATAGTGCGGGGTCACTTTGGTAAGCTCCTGCTTGTAGAATACGACGGTAATGGTACAGTTCCCATTCTGGGATACGGCGCGTTTGCAGCAGGTCACGAAACCCAAAAACGATAAATTTACTCAGTACGGGGTCCCAAGCGTGTTGTCCTAGGCCCAGCCAGTAAGCTGCCATACTGCCCTCGTAGATCAGCGGACCGTGTTGTTGCACCCAGGGAATTAGACATTCGTTGAAGATGTCGCTGTCGGCTTGCCGCAGCAGCTGTTTCGCCTTGGGGTTATCCCATAACGTATCATCGTCGCGGAGGAGCCAGCCCCGGAGTAGGGTACGCGTGGCGACCGTGTTCGGGAAGCGACTCAGGCTCTCGACCCAGGCACTTAGCCAAATTTGGGCAGTATCGGATTGTGCTACTTCTCCAAATAGCGCACTGCTATCCAATTGCCAGTGCTGCTCCCAACGACTGATCGGTAGGCGGCTGAGTAATTGCAATAGCCAATTGCCCCCCAGCCCCAGACGGGTTTTGCTACCTTTCCGTTCAATACCGTCGGCGATCATCGCTTTGGGCAGCGGATCGGGTAGCGTGACAGTAATTGTCTTACCCCGGCGTTGGACCACCGTTTTCGCGTGTTCCCACAAACGGTTCACGAGCGCACTGTCCGGCAAGCGGGCTAGTAAGTCACAAGCGGCCAGACGGATCGGTTTGCGCTTCGCTAAGCGGGCCGTCTCCAAGAACGTTTCGTCGGCTGCACTAAGGTTTACGGCTAGGGCGGGAAGGATACGTGCCTGTTGCTGGTGCGTAAGCTGGGACCAACGTAGGAGGAGGTCTGCCCGCGCCGCAGCTGGGTCGAGTCTGCGAAAACGTTGGAATAATGTTAGCTGCTCTTTCCCTTTGACGTTAGGCCACTCCTGAGCTTGCGCCAAGCTAATGGCTAAACGGGACCATGCCGGATGTTGTGCCAATAACCACTGGCCCCGCTGTCCTAAAATAGGTTGAAGTAACGGCCACAAGGACGCATCTTCCACACACTGATTCAGTAAGTCGGGTAGGCTTTCGGGAGGTAAACAACGGTCGTGACGTTCCAGGAGGCGCGCAAACTCGGGCAGGGCGGATAGGCGGTCACCACTCAAAATCGTCTGCAAATGTTGAATACTGCGCCAACTACAAGCGCGCCGCGTTTCCGCTGCGGCTAGGGTTGGAATATTATCTGACCAGGTGCGGAGGGCTTGTGCGCCCCTGCGCAACAAATGCGCTGTGCCCACGTCGGTTAACAGTTGAGCGGCCGGGTCCTCTGCTGCTTCCGCAGGAGTGCTCGGCTGCTGGTCGGTACCCAACAGTAATTGGCGCAACAGCTCGGGCCATTGATCGGTAAGGGGCGGCGTAGACATTCGGTAAAGGTACGGAATGACAGAGAAGGCTTTTCCTAAACGTGAAAACAAAACCCGACGCCGTGGATATTTTCGACGCGTAACTGCTCGTCCTCCCGTAGGTACTTTCGTAAACGGGAAATAAAAACGTCTAGGCTGCGGCCAAGAAAATAATCGTTCTCCCCCCAAATTTCTTCCAGTATCGTACTGCGTTTGATGACTTGGTTCTTGTGACGAATGAAAAACTGTAACAAATCCGCTTCCTTTTGCGTCAAGCGACGAACAGATTCCCCCCGGCGCAATTCTAGGTTTTGGTGGTTGAAATGATAACTTCCCACTTCGTATTCAGCAGGATCGGGCATGGCCGATGCACGTGAACGCCGCAGGAAAACCTCAATTTTCAGGATCAGTTCTTCAATACTGAACGGCTTGGTGATGTAGTCATCGGCCCCCAGGCGGAGACCGTGGAGGCGATCCTCTTTTAGCGATTTGGCCGTTAGGAATAAGATGGGAACGTTCGTATTCTGGCGGCGAATTTCCTTGGCCAGCGTAAATCCATCCACTTCGGGAAGCATCACGTCCAGTAAGCAGAGGTCATAGTCGCCCTTGCGAATGGCGATGCGGGCACTGTGACCGTCCGGGCAGTGGGTGACCTGATAGCCTTGCAGTTCCAGGTGATCTTTGGTCACAAAACTGAGGCTGGTGTCGTCTTCAACGTAGAGTAAGTGGGCTCGCATGAGTAGTTGTTTGGGAGGATGATTAGGATTAGGTAGCCACCGCTTGGGGTGCGCGCAATGCTTTGCCGAGGGTAAGCGTAACTTGGGTGCCTTCGCCCTCGCGGCTATCCAATTGAATGTTCCAAGCGTGGGCTTCACAAACGCGCTTAACGTAGAACAGCCCCAGGCCAAAACCTTTGACATTGTGAATATTCCCCGTCGGAACCCGGTAAAATTTATCAAAAATCTGGTGCTGATTCGCCGCTGAAATGCCGATTCCGTGGTCTTCGACTCTCACTTGAACCCGACCATTTTGTCGACGAGCACGAACGACGATATCTGCTTTACCACGGGTGTACTTCAGGGCATTGTCCAATAAGTTGTAAAGAATATTGGTTAAATGCAGGCGGTCAGCCTCTAGGTAAATTTGCTCAAGTTGCGCAAAATCGGTCGTCAGCATACCATCGGTTTCGTCAATACGGAGACGCACACTTTCCAGCAGGGGATTGAGCACACTAGCCAGGGCAATACGCTCCTTTTTGAGGTCGATGTTCCGCTTTTCGATACTGGCAATTTGTAGTACTTTTTCTACTTGATTATTTAACCGTTGATTCTGTTCCAAAATGATGTTAGCGTAGCGCTGCAAGCGATCATCCGCCTGGACGCGTTCGTCATTTTTAAAAACGCCCGCCGCGATCTTGATGGTTGAGAGTGGGGTTTTGAACTCGTGCGTCATATTATTGATGAAATCCTTCTGCATTTCCGAAAGCCGCTTCTGGCGCAAAATCACCCACATGGCGTAAGCAAAGAATAGCACCGTCAAAAGCAAGATGACCGATAGAAACATGATCAGTTGCATCTTGTCGAATAAGAAACCTTGCCGTCCGGGAAACTTGACCCCAAAGTAATACGTAAACTCCCGATCCTTGGGTAAGTTGCCGAGGCCCAGATCGGTCTTTTCCCCGTCGGGAGTGTAATTGCAGTAGCCGCCGTAGACCATTTCGTCCGATTCGCAATCGAAGACGGCGTATTCAAAGTCAACATTGAGGGCTAGCGCCTCCAGTTCTCGCTGCAACAAGTACTCCAACAGACGATCGTCGATCTCTACGGCCATGTTGACGATCCAGTAATTAGACGTCCGTTGTTTGATGATGTCGCGGGTGGGTAGTTCAGCTTCGTTGAATTCCGCCAGTGCTTGTGCCACTTTATAAAGACCCAAATTCACCTTTTCGTCAAACTCCTCCTCGTTCAAATCCCAAGTCGTCATCACCCAGTAGGCCTGAGTGCCGATAATGCCGACTAGGGCAATCGCGCCGAGGATAACGACCCACCGGATGACGGCATTTTGCATATTTCTGTTTTTAGTTTCGCGCGCATTGAATTACGAGACGGCCCGGCCTAGCGATGTGTAGCAGTGTCCCCAGCAGGGGGCAGACGCGTCCCGTAGGACGTGGCCGAGTGAATAACGAGCTGTGAAACGTAGCGCCACGTCTCGGACGTGGAGGCCCCAGATTTTTGACCACACAAAGATAGACCACGTACTAACGATATGTCAATACACCCGGCGCAACTTAACAGCGTATTAACAGGGGTTTTCGACGGGAACAATTTTGGTGGTCAACACCGTAAAGTCGTCGGGGAAGACACCACCGGCCACAAATTCGTCCAAGTGTTCCAGCAAATAATCATTGAAAGCGGTACTGGACATGTGATGGTTCTGTTCGACGAACGCCTTGACTAGATCATCGTCAAAATAGTCGCCGCTTGGATTTTGTAGATCGCTCAATCCATCCGTGTAAATGAGCAGCATAGAAGGTTCGGTAATCTGAATTTCACCGACGTCAACGAAAGGCAATCGCTCAAAAGACC
>JBCDIR010000215.1:0-5603 GCA_038748735.1 Bacteroidota bacterium
ATACTATCATTTCTTGTCTACTAGGGCAAACGCATCAAATTATGAATGTCCTAGAACACGTCAGGATAGGTGGCGGTGGCCCGAAAATGCACTGTCTGACCGGAGGGAGTTTGCATTTTCTAGCGTTTTTGCTTCGTTTTTTGGCAATGAAAAAATGAAGAGCCCAGCCGGCTTGAGGCGAAAACCGAGAAAAGGGCACCAAAACCAAAGAAATTTCCTCATTTTGAAGGTAATCGCTTTTTGATGCGTTTGCCTTATTGTCTACGCTAACACAACGGGTCCCACTTCTTTTTTTACTAAATTTCGCTGCGGATGAAAGCCGCTACCCCGAAATTGACCATTGCGCGGCAGGGTCAACGCTGGGTCAGTATCCGTTCTGTACCCAGTGGATTGGCCTGTAATTGTCGTTGTCCGGCTTGTGGAGCGGCTTTGATTGCGAAGAAGGGCCGCCGACAACAGCATCATTTTGCCCACGCGCACGGTGTAGAATGTGTAGGAGGCTGGGAGACGGCATTGCACCGTTTTGCCAAGCACGTTATTCTAAGCGAGCGGCAGGTATGGCTACCTCCCGTAGAAGTGTTTAAGGTGG
The DNA here is from genome assembly GCA_038748735.1 of Bacteroidota bacterium. GTDB lineage: Bacteria > Bacteroidota > Bacteroidia > Chitinophagales > Saprospiraceae > Lewinella. Next base: position 590 of record JBCDIR010000215.1, read on the forward strand.
GAACAGTACGTCCGGCCCAATTGCTACGCGCGACTAAAGCCGAAGCGGAAGTGACGCGCGGGAACCTACGTTTGGACGTACTACTGAGCGGTCCTAATGTTGAGTTGGTGGTAGAAATTAGGGTTAGTCACGCCGTAGAAGCGAGAAAACGGCGGCGCTTGACGCAACTAGGACTTCCGGCAATCGAAATAGATATGGGCCGTATTTACCAAGTGCTGGGAGCCAACGGACAAGCGGATGATATAGTGGCCCTGCGGCGAGCAATTCTGCGGGAGTTAAATGCGCGCCAGTGGTTGTTTTCTCCCCTGCAACACCGCTGGGAGTACCGTTTACGCAAAGCAGCCGTACAGCGTAAGGTCCACATCAGTCAGCAGGGGACGTACTGGCACTACCACGTATACGCTTGTCCGCGCAACTTACGGGCCATCCGCAGTGGCTACCGAGCTGGGGAGTCCTACGCCCGCGTTTTTCAGGATTGTCTGCACTGCCAGCGGTGTCGGGAAATAACGTACGAAAAGGAATGGGTTGGGTTTCGGGAAATCCCGCTACGGCCAGCCTCCGTTTGGTGTGCCTCTGATTAATTCTGTAGTTGCCGTTGTAAGTGTACGAGCCACTGCTGCGGCGCATTGCAGTAGAAAAGGAGGATGGTCACTAGATTAATGGCGTTGACTTTGAGCCAAGAATTTTGCTCGTACTTGCGGGCCGATACGAGTGTGGGACCACTCAGGAGTTGGGGGTTAAGATTGGCTTTTTTCGCGCGCCGGACGAGGTCAAAATCTTCCATAAGCGGAATGTCCTCGCGGAATCCTTCGAGTTGCTCAAAAGTGCTACGTTGAATAAACAGCGTTTGGTCACCACCGCCAGAGAAGAGCGTATCGCGGCGGGTGCAAAAACTGTTGAATTGTAACAGACGACTGGGGGAATCAAAAGCCATACAGAAATAACCCAACTGATGTCCTTCTGCAACGGCCTCAGTGATAGCGGTGTAAAAGTGAGGGGCAGGAAATACGTCAGCGTGAACAAAGTAAAGGAGGTCGCCCGTAGCGTGTTTAGCTGCGTAGTTCATTTGGGCCGCACGGCCAGCCACAGGGCAGGGGAGGACTCGCACGCCCAAGTCTGTGGCAATCTGTGTCGTTTGATCAATGGTATTTGGGGAATCCGCTATCCAAATCGTTGCCGTAGGAGCGTGTTTTCGCAGGTAGCCGATGAGCGGTCCGATGCGCTCGGCTTCGTTATAGGTCGGGATAATGATACTGACGCTGGCCATGAACGGAGGAGTAATGTGCTATTGCTATTTACGAGTAAACAACGGAAGCTGGATGTAGAGGTGAAGGTGAAAGTAGTCGTGGTTAAATGCTTGTAAATCTGAAAAGGGTATGTTTTGAACTATTACATTAACGGACGAAATTGGTTTGCTACACTTTCTAAAAGTTTGGTAAACCCGTACTTTTCATCGATAAAATGAAAGTACGCTTCCCAGATTTCCTTAAATTTAAATTTGCTAATTGGATACCTGAAAATATTAACAAAAATGACAACTAGAATCCTCATTGCCACACTATTTTTCTTTGTGCTGAGTGGCACGCTAACCGCCCAAGAAAAGCCACAGGCCATAATTGATGGCTTCTTTGAACGGCTGGAAAATACTGGTACGGATGACGCCCTGGATTATATTTACGGCACCAATCCTTGGATGTCCATGAACCAGGATGCCGTAAAGAACTTGAAAAACCAAATGTCGAGCCTGAATGATGAGACGTACATTGGAAAACTACACGGCCATGATTTAATCACTACGGAAAGTATTGGGCCTCGGTTTTTGTTGTATTCCTATTTATTACGTTACGATCGTCAGCCCATTCGGTTTACTTTTTTGTTCTATCGGCCAAGTGAAGAGTGGCGACTACACGCCTTTGAGTTTGACGGTAACGTAGACGAAGAACTAAAAGAGTCTGCTAAGATCTACTTCCTGGATAATGGATACTAAACGCTGAGTAAAAGCGATGGTGTTCGGGTAGCTACGCGCTAGGTCATACATCGCTGGGTGCAGGTCTGAGACGGTGCTTCGACCACTCCCAAACCAAAAAAGTACCTACTAGTATGTATTCCAGTAGGACGATCCACAAGTTCTCCTGATATTCCGCGTAAATATAATTCACGTACGTCAGGGTAATCAGCCCAGACCACAGTACGGGCCAACGATAGGGGGTGAACAAACAGAGTACGACGGGCAAGGCCGTGTACCAGGGGTGTATGGTCGTAGCACAGAGCAGGTACAGTCCAATAGCAAATAGCCACAAGTTCGCCAGCGAAACCCAATCGTTGCGTCGATCTAGTAGCGCACGGAGTGAGATCGTTACCAGAACGATTAGCGCCAAAATTGGCCCAATGAGCCGGATCAAATTGTGTCCGGAATACTGGTATCCCAGCCAGCGTAAGGCGTAATATAGCGACCCGTTAAATTCAAACCGTTGAAAATAAAGGTTAACACTACTGGCAAAGTTTTCTAGAAACGCACTGCTGACCAAAGGAATCCAAGTCGCCAGGAGTACGGTGCCTACTACGGCAAAATACCCCAGCGCTCGTCGCCAACCCAAGCGGCGAATGAGAAAAGGAAAGAACATCAGCGGCAATAGCTTACTGGCCACTGCCAGGGCCATCGCTACCGCCGAGGCCCACCATCGTTCCTGCGTTAGCCACCACCAGCCCAGAAGGAGGAAAAAAATCATCACCCCCTCGAAGTGCAAATTGCCACACACTTCGACGATAATCAACGGGTTGAGTGCGTACCACAGCACCAAACGTTGGTCTAGTTGCCAGTGCTGGAGTAAACGCAGCAATAGAAAAATACTACCTATTTCCGCCGCCACTACGAACACTTTCATCACGACCGCCGCCCCCCACCAGCTTTCGGGAGCCAGCCAGCTGGCGACCACGAAGGTAAACTGCGCAACGGGAGGATAAATGGTATAGTACTCGGGCGAATTGAGTTCGCTGAAGAGCGCTTCGGTCAAGGTGGGTAACTGTTGCCCTGCCTCTAGATAGTACGTTGGTAGGTGGTCGAAGGGGTTGCGGCCCGCCAGCCACAAGCGTCCGTCCCAGATGAAGCGGTAGATGTCGTCACTCAGTGCCGGGAAGGACGGGATGAGCGCTAGGCGAAGGAGGATGGCTATGCCAATCCACCAGCGGAGGTCAGTAGTTGGCCGCCGGAGGTTGATCCAGGTATAAGCTCCGAAACCCAGCGCGAAGAGTGGCGCAATGAGGGCAAAGTCGCTTTGGTCCACACCGTAGCCGAGGCCGAGGATAGCAACAAAAAGACCAAGCACACAAAAAATAGTATGGCTATTCACTACAACTTTACGAATTGTCGAACCAGCCACTCGTCGCCGACTTTAATTTTGCACCAGTAGCTGCCCGCTGGGAAATCGTACTTCCTACCCCTTCACCGTATACTCCTCATTACGCGCAATCTTATGCCCCGGCCGCGACCACTTGATGCGTCGCTCCCGCTCGGGCGTTTCCGCTTCGGTGACGGGTTCGCGCTTGTCGTGCTTGCTGTAGGCGGGCGTAGGTTGGAGGCCCAGTACGTCGAACATGTCCAAGTCACTGAAGAGATCGGGATTGGGGGTCGTCAAGAGTTTATCTCCAGCAAAAATGGATCCGGCTCCGGCCATAAAGCAGAGCGCCTGCCCTTCGGTCGACATCTCCGTGCGGCCCGCCGATAGGCGTACCGTTGATTTCGGCATCACGATGCGTGTCGTGGCGACCATGCGGATCATCTCCCAGATACTGATGGGGTGTTGTTCTTCGAGCGGCGTACCCTCCACGGCTACCAGTGCATTGATTGGCACGGACTCTGGCTGCGGCGTCAATTGAGACAAGGTGAGCAACATCTTGCAGCGGTCCTCCACGGCTTCGCCCATACCCAAAATACCACCCGAACAGACGGTAATGTTAGTCTTACGCACATTGTCTAGCGTCTCCAAGCGGTCTTCGTAGCCGCGGGTGGAGATGACTTCTTTATAGTATTCCTCGGAAGTGTCGAGGTTGTGGTTATAAGCGTAAAGTCCCGCAGCTTCCAGGCGCTTGGCTTGGTTTTCGGTCAGCATACCGAGCGTGCAACACACTTCCATGTCCAACTTGTTGACGGCCCGCACGAGGTCCAAGACGTGGTCAAACTCATCATTATCCTTGACGTTGCGCCAAGCTGCCCCCATACACAAACGTGAGGCCCCCGCCGCTTGTGCCTGTATCGCCGCCTTGGTCACTTGATCAACGGACATCAAATCATTGGTCTCAATACCCGTATGGTAGCGCGCCGCCTGTGGGCAGTAGCCACAATCTTCGGGACAACCGCCCGTTTTGATCGACAGTAGGGTACTGATCTGTACTTCGCGCGGGTTGTGGTGTTCGCGGTGTACACTTGCTGCCCGGTAGACGAGTTCTAGCAGTGGGGAGTTGTAAACTTCGAGTATTTGGTTTAAGGTCCAGTTCATTGGATGTTGTTTTTTTAGTACATCGTTGGGGTACTCTCCCGACCTGCGGTCGAGATCGTGGGGGTACGCTTGGCTTCGCCAAGTTGTGGTGGTACATCGGCTGCGCCGAGTGGTGGTTGTGCTCCTTCGTCGCGGTTTTCCCTCGGTACTTGCCTGATAGAACCGCGACGAAGGAGCACCACCGCCACCGCCACTAGGCAGGAACCACCGCGATTCGACTTTAGTCGAAGAGTACTACCAAAACTACGCCGTAGTCAGGAAGTACAGCACATTCACTAAAGTGTCATGCGACAGAGCGTCAGTCATACCTCAGCATTTCGCCGTGTAATCATGGAGATCTTTCTCAGGTATAGGAAGCTCTGAAGGACTACAAGGAAGGGGCTCACTGACAAAATACTCGTGATTAAGAGCGTCTGCAGCACTGATCCTGCTGTTAGGATCAAGCTGCAGCATTAGCTCAATCAACTCTATCGCAGACTTATCAGCTCTAAATGGTTAGCATGGAACACTTACTTATC
>JBCDIR010000216.1:0-5591 GCA_038748735.1 Bacteroidota bacterium
ACGGCTCAACGACGGTAAAATGGTCGCTGGAGGTACCGAAAGATGCTGTGGGAACAATTGGTTACCGCGTCACGGCTCGGGCGGGGAATTTTACGGACGGCGAGGAAGCTGCATTACCCGTTTTAACCAACCGTACGCTCTTGACCGAAGCCCTACCACTCTTCGTACGTGGCGGCCAAAAGGAAACCTTTACCCTGGAAAACCTCCGAGCAGCCCCCGCTGATGCTGATCACTTAGCAGTAGAACTGAAGATGGTCAGCAACCCCGCCTGGGAGTCCGTCAAGGCCCTACCCTACCTACAAGAATACCCTTACGAATGTACGGAGCAATTGGTCAATCGTTTGTTTGCCAATCGCTTGGCGCAACATATCGTAGCCAGTAACCCCGCCATTGAAACGGTATTTGACCAGTGGGCAAAAGACGAGAAAGCACTCCAAAGTCCTTTACAAACTAACGAACAACTGAAATCGGCCACCTTAGCCGAAACGCCCTGGGTGATGGACGCCCGAAGCGAAGCCAAACAACGCGCCCGCATCGCACAATTATTCGATCAGGAGCGGGTTGACCAGGAGATTCAAGCGACGATCAACAAACTGCTTACTCGCCAGGGCGATGACGGGGGCATGACTTGGTTTTCGGGCGGACGAAGCAATTGGTACATCACGCAGTACACCGTAGAACAATTATATAAACTCCGCGATATAACGCAAGCCAACTGGACCAACGAACTCGCCGAAATGACCCGTCGCGCCGTAGCGTTTGCGGATAAAGCAGCGCTCGAAAACTGGCAACGGGAAGCGTGGGAGGACCCCGTTCCGGCTCCCATTATCGTACATTATCTGTACTTACGCACCCTGACGGACCAAGCACCTCAGCAGGCGGAGACGCAGCAAGTTCTGGATTTTTGGTGGATGCAAGCGGAGCAACATTGGTTGCAGTTGTCGCTGCACCATCAGGCGCTCCTCGGTGTAGCTGCGCAGCGAAAAGCGAAAACCGAGTTAGCGCAACGCATCTACAATTCATTGCGGGAACGAGCCTTGTACAAAGAAGAATTCGGCCGCTACTGGAAATACAACAACGGCTGGTACTGGTACCAACTGCCCGTCGAAACGCATACGCGCATCATGGAGTTATACCAAGTGATGGACGCACCAGCTCAGGAACTGACCGAGCTGAAGATTTGGCTGTTACGCCACAAGGAAACCAACCGCTGGGAGACGACCAAAGCTACTGCCGCCGCTGTTTACAGTCTGTTACATACCGGAGACAACTGGCTGGCCGAAGCGCCCCCAACTACGGTGCGTTTTCCCAAGTGGAAAGGTACCAATTACGAAACAACTCTCGCCGCTGCCCAGGCCCAGGCCGAAGCCGGAACGGGTGCCTACCGCGTGCGCTGGAAGCAGGCCGAAGTAACCCCCCAAATGGCCACCGTTCGCTTACAAAATCGGGGCAAAGCGCCTAGCTGGGGAGGCTTGTATTGGCAATATTTCGCGCAAATTGACCAAGTACCGCAGGAAAAAGATAATCCGCTGCGGATTGAGCGACAATTGTTGCGCAAAGCGAATGATGGTCAGGGAGATCAACTCTTTGTCCTCGACGAAGCGCCCGCTCCCGGCGACCGCATCACCGTACGGCTGACGATCCGCACCGACCGCGATATGGAATTTGTTCACCTCAAAGACCTACGCGCCAGCGGACTCGAACCCGTAGACCAACTCAGCGGTTACCGCTACCAGGGCCGCTTGGGATATTACCAACAAACGACTGACCTGGGAACTCACTTTTTCCTCGACTATCTACCGAAGGGGGAATACGTACTCGAATACGACTTGCGCGTTTTTCACCGGGGCGATTTCTCGGGCGGTCTGGCAACTTTGCAGTGCATGTACGCGCCGAAGTTCGTCAGTCATTCGGAGGGAACGCGCCTGAGCGTAGAATGATAATTGACGTTATGGCGTTTAGAACAATAACTTTGCTACTTCTCCTCGGATGGACGTCTTCCGTCACTGGACAGTCGGACCCCGTTGCTCATTTGCTCGCAGCGCCAACCGTCACGGCTTTCTTACCCGTGGGCAGTTGGTGGTGGGAAACGGGTCGACGCCCTCTGCCCCAGTACGAGCGACCTAAGCAGTGGGCAACGCGCTACTCCTTTGCCGCCAATTACCGGGTAGCGGATTTGGCGTTTTTCTGCCGTCTGGAGGTGCAGTTGGAAAAGGCGGCACGCCTGCCCGTACGCTTCCGCCTGGGCGACGTGCAGCAAGTGGATTATTTGGAAGGGAAGTTCGAGGGCTGGCGGTATGGGTATTGATAGACTGGTTAAATACCTCTTATCTTTATTTAACAATTGAACCAATATACGTAGCTATGGTACAAAAAGAGACTACCACTTTCACTATCGAAGAATACCTAGCGATTGAAAAAAAAGCAGTCGTAAGACATGAGTACAGCAATGGTCAAATAGCTACTAGGAATGACGGAACGCTTAATCATAGCCAACTGACGGCCAATATGAGCGAGCTACTAGGGATACTTACGGAAAATAGGGATTGTGGGTATTATGATAGCAACCTAAGAGTGTACCTAGAAAAAGCTAACTCACTCGTCTACACCGATGGCATGTTGATTTGTGGCGACCCCGAAATATCTACCGAAGACGAACACGCCGTAATCAACCCTAGTCTAGTCATTGAGGTACTATCGGAATACACGGAATATTATGATCGCGGAGAAAAATTTCGGAAGTATAGAACGCTCAATTCTTTCAAAGAATACCTCCTCATTGACCAATACCAACCAATAGTTGACGTATTTTGCCGAGCAAGCGCCAATGTCTGGGAGATGAGAACTGTCATTGGTTTGGATAAGTCTATTCCCGTAGATGTACTGGATTGTTCTATTCCTCTGGAAGATATTTACAGCAAGGTAGAAGTACGGTTTCGTTAGGGGAACGGTAGAGGAATAGCAATCGGTAGCTTAAAACCACCTCTAGCGTCTGATCTTTAGCGTAGTTTTACGCTACGGGCAGCAAGGGATGGTGATAAATAATGCGGAAAGAGGAATTATTTTTTATGACAAAGTCGTTATCTTTATGAAGCAAGTAACAACACCAATTATTATGAGCCAGGAAGCCAAAAGAACCCACGCCCATGAACTGATCGATCAGATGGACAATGAGTTTTTCGATGCGATCTATCAGCTTATGGAGACCTACGTGCGCAAGCAATCTGACCAAATAATGGGTTACTCTGCCAAGGGCGATCCAATCTATGTGAGTGAGTTTTTAGAAGAAGCTGAAGCGCAAATTCAACGCGCAAAAGCGGGAGAAGGTATCAGTATTGAAGAACTCAAAAAACGCTCTGTACAATGGCTGGAACGTTCCAAGTAATCATCACGCCAGCCGCACAACAAGACCTTGAAGACATTATAGGTTATCTGACCGAAAAGGAGTCGTATGATTGAGCTTTAGTGGTACATGATGAGATCATTGAGATGATCGAAGGACTAGAGGAAATGCCTAGTCGTCATGCCCCAGCGCGAGACACCTACGAGTTCGTTGGTGATTATTACCGAAGAGCACCAGCGGGGAAATACAAGGTTATCTTCCATATTGAAGAACCAGTTCAGGAAGTCTTCGTTGTCCGGATAATGCACATTAAAAGAGGTCCTGACTTCGTCCGAAAAGCGTTATTGTAACCTTGCGCTGTCCGTAGCAAACCGTCTAAATAAACGTTGCGGTTACTATTCACCCTGGATAATAGACCTGGACAAAAACAACTTGGGCATTGTAATTCTGAATCACATTTACTTGGTCGTTTTTAATGGGTGACCTATTTTCCGTTTCTTAATTATAATAGTTTACAGATTATGTCCAAGCACATCCGCCGTTTCCGCAAACTGCTAGTCGCCAACCGGGGAGAAATTGCGATCCGCGTACTCCGTGCGGCTTCCGAGCTAAAACTCCGAACGGTTGCTATTTACACTTACGAAGACCGTTACAGTTTGCACCGTTACAAGGCGGACGAAGCTTACCAAGTTGGGGAAAACAATGACCCCCTCAAACCGTATTTAGACATCGAGGCGATTATCCAAATTGCCAAAGACAAAGGGGTTGATGCCATCCACCCGGGCTACGGCTTTTTAAGTGAAAACGTGCATTTTGCGCGGCGCTGCCGGGAAGAGAACATCGCTTTCGTCGGTCCTGCCCCGGAGGTGATGGAACGCCTCGGGGACAAAGTGGCGGCCAAAGTACTGGCGCGCAAAGTGGACGTCCCACTCATTGAAGACTCCCAACAAGCATTGACCACCGCCGACATCGCACTCGCAGAAGCCCGACGCATCGGTTATCCCGTGATGATCAAAGCAGCGGCGGGCGGCGGCGGGCGTGGTATGCGCGTCGTCCGTAACGATGAGGACCTGACCCGCGAATACAACGAAGCCAGCGGAGAGGCCCAAACAGCCTTCGGTGACGGGACCGTATTCTTGGAAAAATACATCGAAAACCCCAAGCACATTGAAGTGCAAATCCTGGGGGATACCCACGGCAGTATTGTTCACCTGTTCGAGCGGGACTGCTCCGTGCAGCGGCGGTTCCAAAAAGTAGTGGAAGTAGCGCCCAGCGTTGGCCTGCAACAGGAAACGCGTGACAAGCTGTATCAGTACGCACTGCGTTTGGCGAAGGAAGTAGGCTACAGTTGCGCCGGCACCGTCGAATTTTTGATTGACCAAGCGGAAAACATCTATTTTATCGAGGTCAATCCGCGGATACAGGTGGAACACACCATTACGGAAGAAGTAACGGGCATCGACTTGGTGCGCTCGCAAATTCTCATCACGATGGGGTACGCGTTGTCGCACGAGACCATCTATATTCGTTCGCAGGAAGACGTAAAACTCCACGGTTTTGCGGTGCAGTGCCGCGTCACAACGGAAGACCCACAAACTGATTTCAAACCCGATTACGGCACACTCATCGCCTACCGTTCCGCTTCGGGTATGGGTATTCGCTTGGATGCGGGTAGTGCCTATCCGGGAGCAGTCATCAGTCCGTATTTTGACTCTTTGTTGGTGAAAGTGACGGCTTGGGGCCGTACGTTGGAGGGGGCGAGTGAGCGCTTACACCGTGCGCTGCGCGAATTTCGGATTCGGGGGGTAAAAACCAATATCGGCTTCCTGCTCAACTTGCTGCAAAACAACACTTTTAAAAAAGGAAGAGCTACGGTTAGTTTTATTCCTGATCATCCCGAACTGATGAAGGCCCCGGGCTGGAAAGATCGCGGTACGAAGCTGCTCAATTACCTGGCCGACATCAACGTCAACGGCAATACCGACGTTAAGTTTGTTGATCCGAAGCGAGCGTTTCTTCCGGCGGTGGTCCCGGCGGTTGACCCGAAAGCGGCCTACCCCAAGGGTACCAAGGATAAGCTCAAAGCACTCGGGCGTAAGGATTTTCTAGCGTGGCTGAAAGCCGAAAAGCCGGTTCACTACACCGATACGACCTTCCGCGACGGCCACCAAAGTCTCTTGGCCACCCGCATGCGCAGTTACGACATGGAACGCGTAGCGAGTAGTTTTGCCAAACGCCACGGCGGTGA
>JBCDIR010000217.1:0-5591 GCA_038748735.1 Bacteroidota bacterium
AAAAGAAATAAAATAAACGATATCGAACTATCTTAAACTATTCACTTTGATAATATACCGCAGCCCAGAAGTTCCATTTTATTTCGAGTTCGGTACAGAAAAGTGATTCCCCATAAAATTCTAGCTTTGCGCAAACGAAAAGTAATTACCATTGGGGAAAACCTACTTCGCTTCCGATTTTCATTTGGGCATTGACGGTCGCCTGACCAGTGCCGAACGCGAGCGTCAGCTGGTGCGCTGGTTAGAGACGATCCGGACGGATGCGGAAGCCATTTATCTGGTGGGGGATATTTTTGACTTTTGGTTTGAATACCGTACGGCGGTCCCACGGGGTTACGTACGGCTACTGGGCAAATTAGCCGAATTGCGCGATGCTGGTATCGACCTCCACCTCTTTACGGGCAATCACGATATGTGGATGTTTGACTACCTAGAGCAAGAAATCGGTGCTCCCGTCCACCGTGATCCGATTCGGGTGACCATCAATGGTAAGCACTTCTTTATCGGTCACGGTGATGGCCTCGGGCCGTGTGACCATGGCTATAAGTTCATCAAAAAAATTTTCCGCAATCCGCTTTGTCAGTGGTTATTTGCGCGTTTGCACCCCAATCTAGGTATTGGGCTGGCCAACTATTTTTCCCGCAGCAGCCGGGCCGCGAATACGGGCGAAGACCATTTTTACGGCGAAAACGAAGAATGGCTATTACAGTACAGTTGTCGCAAATCGGAGCAGTTGCCGGAGGTCGACTACTTCGTGTTTGGCCACCGGCACTTACCCATTGACTATGGTTTGCCCAATGGCCGCAGTCGCTACGTGAACTTGGGGGAGTGGGTCCATTTTAACTCTTACGCCGTCTTTGACGGGGAGACCTTGGAAGTTCGCTTTTTTGAACACGCTGCGGAAGTGATTCGGGGAGAGATGACTTCGTGATTTTGTTCAAAAACGAACTCTTATTGTACGTTTACAACCGACTTTTGCGTTTGCTTAGCCTTTTAAGCTACTGAGAATCAACCATTTTCAAAAATGGCACGCACCTTGGAGATTACGCTGATAAAGGACGTAGTATGATCTTCCAACACTTAAAATTCGCATTACGCCAATTTCTTCGCCATCGCGGTTATACGGCCATTCATTTGGTAGGCCTAGCCACGGGTTTAGCGGCTTGTATTCTGCTTGTACAGTACGTAGGTTACGAACTCAGTTTTGACCGTTTTCACACCAAAGCAGACCATATCTACCGGGTGGTCAACGCACGCTATCAGGAAGGCGAACTCGTGCAGGAGGGAACTATTACTTATCCAACGATTGGCAAAACCCTAGCAGCTGACTTTCCAGAAATCACTAATCATACCCGTTTATTTTTAGGTGGTAGTGGAAATACCATCGTTCGGGTAAACAACGAAATCTACGAAGTGAAGCGAGGTTTCTACGTATCCAGTAGCTTCTTGGACTTATTCGATTTTCCACTGCTGGCCGCCAAAACGGATAGCCTGTTTGTTGCTCCACAAGAAATGATCATTACGCGCCAGCAGGCCGATACTTGGTTTCCCAACCTACAAGGCAATTACCACACACTCCTGGGCGAAATGATTCAGGTAGACCAGGAGGAAGAATTTTACGAAGTAGTAGGCGTACTGGATGAACTCCCTCCTAATACCCACTTTAACTTCGACTGCTTACTGTCTTATGCGTCCATCATCAACTATTTTGGCGAAGCGGCCGACAACAGCTGGACCTGGTCTAATTTTCATCACTACGTGGAACTAGATCCCAAAGCTGACCCCGCAGCCCTACAAGCAAAGTTTGGAGGCTTTTCAGAACGTTACTTTCGAGGTACCGAGGTGAGTGGAAACCTGGAACAATTCTACCTACAACCCCTGACCGAAGCTCACCTACACTCCAGCCACTTAGAATACGAATTAGGGCGGACCACTAATAGCAATGTGGTATGGGCCTTACTCGCCATCGCTTTTCTCATTTTAGTCATTGCCTGGATTAATTATGCCAATTTGACCATTGCTCGATCATTAGAACGTGCGCAAGAAGTGGGGGTTCGTAAAGTCGTAGGAGCCAACCGCAGGCAACTTATCGGACAATTTCTAGCCGAATCCTTCCTCGCTAATGGCATCAGCGCAGTACTTGCGCTACTACTCGTGGGCGCTAGTAAAAGTACCCTTCAGCGCTACCTCGGTATTGACATTGGTACTTTACCCCTTCACGAAACACTGGGGCAACAGCCACTATTAGCCGTAGGCCTCATCAGTCTTTTCAGTATCGGTTTACTGTTAGCTGCGCTCTATCCAGCCTGGGTGCTGAGCAGACCCAACCTGTCCACAACGCTTAAGGGGAGCTTTACGCAACAACGCGGTACTAAAACGTTGCGCAATAGCTTGGTTGTTTTTCAGTTTGCCACTTCGGTAGCACTCATTGCGGGCACGCTAATGATTTATCGACAAGTGAATTATTTACAATTACAAGACCTCGGCGTACACCTAGATCAAGTGGTGGTCCTCAATGCGCCAGAATTAACGGACTGGGACAGTACCTTCATTGATCGAATGGATGTATTCAAGCAGGCGCTCGTTGATCTACCGGGTGTCAAAACAGCCTGCACCAGCAGCAATATGCCGGGTGAAAGAACCGGGCGTATTTTTAAAACCACCGTCCCTAGTGCTCCCGACCAGGTGGCCAAAACAATGAGTTTTATCCAAGCTGACTACGACTACGCCACTACTTTTGAGTTACCTATTCTTGCTGGTCGTGATTTGGCTAGACTGGATCATAGCCACAATTGGAATGCTCTAAATACTGTCCTAATCAATGAAGTGGCCGTAGCTCATTTGGGTTTCGCAAGCAAAGAGGAAGCCGTGGGCCAAATCATTGAAACCAATGGTAAGCCATGGACCATTGTAGGCGTTTTTGCAGATTTCCATCAGCAGTCCCTGCACACGGCCATTGAACCGTTATTGATTCAACCGATCTACAATACACTAAACGAATTAGCCATTCGGCTCGACACGCGACAAGTGGACCAAACGCTAGTGGCACTGGAAGAGACCTACGCTAGTTACTTTCCTGGTAATACTTTCAATTATCATTTTTTGGATGAAAGCTTTGCCGAACAGTATGCTTCCGATCAACAGTTCGCTCGTATTCTTAGTGGATTCACGGGGCTAGCCATATTCATTGCTTGCTTAGGCTTGATTGGTTTAGCGGCCTATACCACCCGCCTACGTATGAAAGAGGTGAGCATCCGTAAGGTGCTGGGCGCAGCGCAGTGGAATATCCTTTATTTGCTGAGTAAAGACTTTCTAATATTAATCTTTCCAGCGATTCTCATTGGTCTACCGCTAGCGTGGTGGGGAATACAACGCTGGTTAGCCAACTACGCATTCCAGATTCCGACCACTTGGCAAGTCTACGTACTAGCGGCGCTCGCCAGTTTCGTCTTAGCGGCCCTAACCGCGGGTTACTTTGCTTGGCGAGCGAGTACGAGCAATCCTATCCAACATCTAAGTCGAGAATAAAATTATGACCTGCACTGGCCTCATCATCTTTTACCGCGAAAAAGAAGGCTACGGCTACCTGCGCTTGCCCGCTACGCGTGAGGAGTTCCACTTTCGCGCTAAGCACTTGCGCACGCCCGTACGAGCGGGAGACCACGTACAGTTCGTCTTGCGGCAAAACCGCCAAGGCTATTATGCGGACGACATTCGTGTGATGAGGATGACCTGATGCTATTCGGGGAGTTCTCGGAGTAGTTGCTCCGCTTGTGCTTTACGTGCGCCTTCGGTATTGTCCACTATCCATTGTAGATACGTCCGGGCGGTAGGAAATTGCTCTTTTTTCACGGCTAATAGCGCTAGGTACCACTGGGCGTCGGTTCGTTCTTTGAGGCTGACATCCAGCGCCAGTAGCTGATTTAAAGTAGCTTCCGCCGTACCGTCTTGCCCGAGCTGAAGGGCCGACAAAGCGGTGTAGAGCAGAATTTGGCCGTCGTAAGGATTCGTTGCCCGCAAGGCTTGAAACTGCAACAAACTGTGTTCGTAGCGTTGGTTAGCGTAAGCATCTAGGGCGGATTGGAACTCAGGACTGGTCTCACTACTGCCACGTACGCTAAGGTAGTCTTGATCGGCTGCGGCCAGTTGGTCCGCAAACAGGCGGTTGCCCAAGTTAGATTGTTGGTACTGAAACCCCGCATACACTAGGAACAGCAGTCCCGCCGCTACCGTTACCCACGACCATAAAGGGGAGCGCGTGGCCCCGTGATCGGCGTACCAACGCTGGCGAATATCCCGTAGATCTGCTTCTATTTGACCGTGTGCTTCGGGGTGAGATTGGAGTTCTTGTAACATATCGCGCGTTTGTGTCTTTTCCAGTAAATCATCATTCAAACCATCCGCTTGTCCACGGAGATAACGCCACAAGCGGGCCAAAGTTGTGCGTGGGTTGGGGTTATTCTTCATTGCGGGTAGAAAGTTGTTCCGCTACCCATTTCTTCAGTCTGCGGCGGGCGTTTTGCAAATGGCTCTTTACTTGTGACACTTCCATTGCTAACTCATCAGCAATAGCTTGGTAGCTTTTCAGTTCCCAAGTAAATAAGGTGAGGCAACGGCGTTGCTCCTCGGATAATTGTTCTAACGCACGCTGGAATAGCTCATCCTGGGCGAGTTGCTCCTCGTAGAACTGGCGGCGAAAATACTCGTTTTCTAACCAAACGGGCGGGGCGTGTTCTTCCCACCAGCGTTGTTGTACTCTCCGTCTGCCTTTCTGGAGACGTAAGAAATTCAGACACTCATTTTTCGTGAGGGTAAATAGCCATTGTCGGACATTTTCCACTTGCCGAGATTGCCATTCGTGATGCGCTTTGGTGAAAATCGTTAATGTCAGATCCTTACTATTTTCCCGTTGAGCCGTAAGGCTGAGACAACGCGCGAAAACCAGCGGATAATAGCGTTCAAAAAGCCGATTAAAATAAACCGTTTTACCCGTTTGCCGGAAGGCTTGCGCCAGTGCTTCGTCCGAAGCATCAGCAGTAACACGCGAACGGCGAAAGGGAAAATTCATAATGCGTAATTATTGGGCTTGTACGCCTCCTTTTAATTTTCACCCCGCTAAAATTAAAAAGACTTACGTGGCGGTCTGAAGAACGCCGAGTTTACGCAAGATCTGCTAATTAATCGTGGCGCAAAGGTTCGCATTCGCCGCGACGCTGCGTGGACTCACTGTTCTTATTTATGACTGATAATTAACAAGTTGAAAATTAGTAGGACAGCGTAACTGGCCACAAAGATAGTATAACTCATGCTGATTACCGAAAATGGACTATTGTCGCCTCTGTGATTCCCGATTTTGCTAAAAGCAAAATTGGGGATGCGTCCCGTTTATCACAAGTCCGTCAATCTTTACGTGAACCATTTACGGAGACTTCGGATTAACTATCTTTGCAGTATCATTCGTTCACTTTCTTATTCGGAATCAACGCCATGCGTAAAACGGCTTTTCACGATCAGTTCGTCAATCGTCACCTAGGGCCTTCGACGGCTGAGGTAGATGCGATGTTGGAGACCATCGGTGTCGCTAGTCTCGC
>JBCDIR010000218.1:0-5590 GCA_038748735.1 Bacteroidota bacterium
AGCTGCCTGAGCCGTGGCAAAAAATTGTTCAGCGGTCACGCGGCTAGAGCAGGAAGCCAGCAGTAACACTCCACCTTTTGCTACCAAAGGAATGGCCAATAGCGCTAGTCGTTCGTAGGCGCGTAAAGCCCCCTCGACCTCACTAGCTTGTTTGGCAAAAGCGGGTGGATCGACGATCACTAGGCCAAATTGTTCCCCCGCAGTGCGCAGGTTGGCCAACGCTTGAAAAGCATCTTGGGCCAGCGTTTTGAGCGGTGGATTGGGCAAATTGAGTTGCGCATTTTCCGTAGCCAAGGCCAACGCTTGCGGACTAATATCAAGACTAGTTACTTCCGTAGCGCCTCCCACTAGTGCGTGTACGGAGAAGCCCCCCGCGTAGGAAAAGACGTCCAGTACCCGACGACCACTGGCCAGCGTACCCACCCGCTTACGATTGTGACGATGGTCCAGAAAAAAGCCCGTCTTGTGACCACTGATGACGTTGGCACGGAAGCGAATACCGTGCTCGCGGAAGATGATATTGGGGTCAGCGAGTTCACCGTAGAGGACTTGACCATCGTGGAGTCCACCGAGTTGGTCCGGGTGGCGCTGTACGTTGCGGCTGAGGCGTAGCACCAACTGCTCACAGCCCGTCGTTTGGAGAATAATGGGCAAAATGTCCCGCAAGTAGGGCAACCAAATGAGCGAGTACAACTTCACCACGGCCACGCGCTCGTACACGTCCGTCACCAAGCTGGGAAGGCCATCATTTTCACCGTACAGGAGGCGGTAGCTATTCGTATCGGTGGTTAGTAAAGGCGCACGGCGGGCGTAGGCGGCGGTTATTTTGTGCTCGAACCAAGCGGCGTCAATGGTAGCCCCCCGCTTAAATTGCAGCAATTTGATTCGGATGGGCGAGTACGGATCGTAGAGGCCGAGGGCCAGGAATTTGTTTTTAGCGTTGTCAAAAATAATGGCCAGATCCCCCGCTTTTCCCTCCTTGTTTTGTTTGGTAACAGAAGCCTCAAATACCCAGGGGTGTTCCTTGCGGGCCATGCGTTCGGCTTTGCTGCGCAGGTGAATGGCTAGGCGATCAGGCGTGGAAAAATTGGGGAGTTGAATCTGCATGGGGGCAAGATAAGGTGTACGGAGCGGATTTTTAACCATCAAAGCGAAGTGCTAAAAAGTATCGACCTTTGGCGGATGAAAAACGCTTTTCCATATTTAAAATATTCCCCCGCAGTAGCCGAAGCATTAGCCGCTGGTCGACCAGTCGTTGCCTTAGAATCGACTATTATCTCGCACGGAATGCCTTACCCTGAAAACGTGCAGACGGCCCGCGAGGTAGAGGCCGTCGTACGTAAAACAGGTGCCGTACCAGCGACCATCGCCGTGCTCGATGGTTACTATAAAGCGGGCCTAACTGCGGATGAGATTGAACGTTTGGGGCAAATGGGACAGGCGGTGACCAAGGCCAGTCGACGAGATTTACCCTTCCTCATCCAACAGAAAAAAGTAGGAGCGACTACCGTCGCCGCCACGATGATTATTGCCGCCCGAGCCGGTATCCGTATCTTTGCTACGGGAGGCATCGGTGGCGTACACCGGGGTGCTGCGGCGAGCATGGATATTTCGGCGGATTTGCAGGAACTAGCGCGTACGGAAGTGGGCGTGGTCTGTGCGGGCGCCAAAGCCATTCTCGACCTACCGCTCACGCTAGAATACCTGGAGACTTTTGGTGTCCCCGTTATCGGGGTGGGTACGGAAGAGTTCCCCGCGTTTTACAGTCGAGAAAGTGGCCTACGGGTCGACTATCGTTTGGATACGACGGCGGAGATCGCGGCGGTCTTGCAAACGAAGTGGGCGCTGGGTTTGGGCGGCGGTGCGCTGATTGCCAATCCCGTCCCCGAAGCACACAGTCTACCCGCCAGCGAAATGCAAACTGTCATAGACGAAGCCCTAGCTAGCGCTGAGAAAGCGGGTATAAAAGGTAAAGCCGTGACGCCCTTTCTCCTGGCCGAAGTCAAGCGGCTGACGCAGGGACAGAGCTTGGTGTCCAATATCGCTTTGGTGAAGAATAATGCACGAGTAGCCGGGGAGATCGCGGTGGCGATGCGTTAGTAGTTAGTGCTTTGTCAAGTCTCAATTTATGGGCAATCTGTGGCGTCTTTTTCTCCAGCTCTGCGTCGCCTCCTCGCCTTAATAGCTAAGGCTATTAGGCTCCGGGGGGCTTCTTGATCTGAAGTAAAATTCGCAGATACCTCACCCGTAATTTCAAACTTGACAAAGCACTGGGCTATACCACCGACAACTGCACTACCGCAAGCCCGCACCACCGTCTAATTGATGGAAGACCTGAATACAGGTTAGGAAATAATTATTGTTTCAATTCGCTTATTCGATGAGTTATTTATACGTATTTCTGGGAGGGGGAGTGGGCAGTGTGTGTCGCTACGGACTGGCCGTCTGGCTGAATGATGCAGCGGTTCCTTTTCCCTGGGGAACTTTGGCGGCCAACGTACTCAGTTGTCTCGTACTCGGGTGCGGTATGGCCTTATTGAGCAAGGCGATAATTGGGCCGGACCTGCGCTTGTTGGTACTGGTTGGTTTTTGCGGTGGCTTCTCCACTTTTTCGACCTTTTCCAATGAATTGCTAACCCTATTGCGCCAAGCCCAGTACGGAGTCAGTTTGCTTTATTTTACGGTCAGTATGCTAGCGGGCTTGTTAGCCATCATGCTGGGGATGCGACTGCTGGGGTAGCGGCCAGCTCCGGCTGGTAGTAAACAACGGAACAGTTTTCGGAAACGAGAATCTCCTGTGCCTTTTGCTGCACTTGTGCCGTAGTGACCCGGCGGTACAGGTGACCTTCCTGGTTGATTAGTTCGGCATTGCCCAGAATCTCGAAAAAGGCTAAGTTGATCGCTTTATTCAGCGTGCTCATCTCGGAGAAGACGAGGTTACTTTCTACTTTGTTTTGTACTTTTTCTAATTCGCGTTCGCTAACGCCCTCGGTTTTGAGACGCTCTAGTTCGTGCCAAATAGCGGTGTGCGCGCGCTCCAGGGTTACGCCCTCCACGGGTTTAGCTTCGATGATGAGCAGACCGGGGTCAATGGTTCCTGAGATGTAGCAATCAATGGCGGCAAACAAATGTTGCCGCTTTAACAACCGACGGTACAGCCGCGAGGAAGGTCCGTTGCCCAGCACGTCCGAAATCAAGTCCACGGCGTAAAAATCTCGGTCGTTGCGGCTCGGAATGTGGAAGGCGAGGTACAAGGCCGGGCTAGGGGCGTTGCTATTCAGGACGCGCTGTTGCAGCAGGGCCTGGGGAGGTTCCGGTGGCAGGATGTGTTGTACCGTATCCCCACCGGGCAGCGCGCCGAACCATTTGTCGACCAGTGCGCGGGTTTCCGCCACTTTGACCCGTCCCGCAATAACCAGTACGGCATTATTGGGGCGATAAAAACGCTGGTAAAAGTCCTGCACGTCGGGCAAGGTCGCTTCGCTGATGTGCTCGGGAATTTTGCCGATGGTGGGCCAGCGGTAGGGGTGTACTTTGTAGGCCAAATCCGCCAAATGGTGCCAAACGTCGCCGTAAGGTTCGTTGAGGCAAGTTTCCTTGAATTCCTCGACGACCACTTTACGTTGTACATCCAAATTTTGCTCCGTAACCTGTAAGTTCATCATGCGGTCACTCTCCAACCAGAGGGCTACTTCCAGGTTTTCGGCGGGGAGGACCGCGTAAAAATTGGTAATATCATTATTGGTGAAAGCATTGTTTTCACCACCTGCCAACTGGAGCGGATCGTCAAAATTCGGCACCGTAGGAGTACCCGAAAACATCAAGTGCTCGAAGAGGTGGGCAAAGCCCGTTCGCTCTTCCGACTCATCGCGCGCACCGACGTAGTAACACAGGTTGACCGCTACCATCGGTGTACTGTCATCCTCGTGGATGAGGACGCGTAGGCCGTTCGGAAGCGTGAAGCGGTCGTATTGAACCATAGAATAAGATTCGTCTTTTCTGGAGCTTGTCTGTACGCAAAGGGGGTGGCAATTTTGGGTGAGCATCCACCAATCCCCTGCATTGCAGCATCTTTACCCCAAAGGTAAGGAACACAGCTATGACAAACGCGTTTCGTGGGCTAATCGTTCTATTGGCCGTTGGTTTCTTGATAAATAGTTGCCGGGCGGACCGGGAAGTATCGGAATACCTGGCCGAGGAAATCGTCATTTTAGACGAGGAGAACGGTTGGCAACTGACGATTACCGATGACGGTGCGGGAACCCTTCAATGCCAAGGCTTCCGTTACGGACAAGCGTACTGGCCAGCGGCTACTTTCCCGTTTGGACAAATTCGTTGGCTGCCGCCTTTTTCCCCGCGCGAGCAAGAACAGTTCCCTTTTTTCTGGACCTATTACCACCACCTGACCGAAGACCATCAGCGCTACGGCTTGCCGGATACGGTTTGGGCAGGAGCGTGGTTCGAGGCGGCTTACCGCCAACTGGACCGTACGGCCACGCCCGCCCCCCGCCGCTTGCTACGGCAGTGGGAACAAGAACCACCCGTGGGCGTGCGACAATAAGAATCTGGTAGTTTATGACAGCGAGTAGCGCCTGCGAGATTGGGCGTTGCTTGCTTTCATTCAAAGCACTAACTAATCAACTTCTTCACCCATTCCAGCAAACTAATTTCACTCAATTCTGGGTTAATGGCATCCACGGCCCGTACCGCAATGGCGGAAGCCGCTAAGCCCGCCCGGCAGCAATCGTCCAGGGACCAGTTGCGCTGGGTGGCCCAAATGAAGCCCGCAAAAAAGGCGTCTCCCGCGCCCGTCGTATTGGCTACGTTTACTTTTACCGTCGTTAGGTGGTACTGTTGTTGTTGGTCGGCCACGAAGGCCCCGTCGGCCCCCAGTGTAATACAGATTCGCTGCACGCCTTGCCGCAACCACTGGTGGGCTACCTTCGCTAAATCTCGACTATCTTTGATAGCAAAACCCGCCAAGACACTGGCCTGTTGCAGATTCGCTTTGACGGTATGAAACCGCCCTAAGCGCCCCGTTACTTTTTGACTCAAAGGCGCGGAGACGGGGTCCAGGTACAGCGGCATTTCCCAGTCTTGGTCCAGGAGCCAGTCGATGGTGTTGGCGGGTAAGTTGGTCTCAACACACAACAGGCGAGCTTGTGACAGCGCCCCCATCTGTTGTTCTAAATAAGCGGGGGAAATCACCGTCAAAACCTCCATGTCCGCGATGCCCGCCAGTAGGTCGTTTTGTTCGTTTAGAATGGCAAGGTGCCTAGCACCGGGGTATCCTTCCGCTAGGATGCTGTGGCGTACGCCAATGTTGGCCGCTTGGCAGGCTTTTAATAAATTGCGTCCATTATCATCTTCGCCGAATGCGGTCACCAATTCCACGGGTAGCCCCAGGCGGCTGAGGTTATCCGCTAGGTTGCGGCCCACGCCGCCAGCCGAACGCCGTACGCGGCCAGGAATAGAATCGTGTAAAAGCGTCGCTTGCTGCGGAAAACCGACCAAGTCCGTAAGCGCCGCACCGAGGACAAAAATGGGAGCTGTTTGCATAAATACATAGGTAATAGATTTTGGGGGGACG
>JBCDIR010000219.1:0-5576 GCA_038748735.1 Bacteroidota bacterium
CGCAAGAAAATGCGCCGCAACTTGATCGTAGATCAAACGCCAAATAATTACTACATCAATTCCGGTGACCGCCCCGTCGAAAATGACGGAGAGACGCTCGTCGCCTACAAGGAGTTGATTGCAATGGTCGAGCGCCTACCGGATGATTTCCGCATCCCGTTCATGATGGCTCACCAAGGCTATAAATACGATGAGATTGCTGAGGAACTCGGTTCTCCACTCGGTACCATTAAAAGCCGCATCTTTTTTGCGCGCCGCAAACTCCAAAAAATGTACGCCGAAGCGACTAACAACAAGTTAGGGGAAAGCCCGTTCCGGGCGGTGAAATCGGCTTAAGAACTAACTTTAAACAAGTTTCCAGCGGGGTTCGGGCGTACGTCCGAGTCCCGCTGGTGTTTTAGAGAATAATCTCCTATTCAGTACTTTTCTGTTCCTGTTGGTAAATTCAATCGTTGTCATCAAGGTCTAAAGTTACTGCCTAATGAACTGCGTAACCCACCGCTCTTGCTCCGATTGCACCTCTAACAAATAGGTTCCGTGCGGTAAATCTTGTGGAAGTGAAATTCGCGTATTCGTACTCTCTGCTTGCCACAACTGTCGTCCCTCCGCTCCGGATAATCGTAATTGGAGTGCGAGCGATTTTGGATTGTCTAAATGAACGGGGCCACTACTGGGGTTGGGGTAAAGACGGAGTCCTTGGCGTTCGTCTAGTTCCGTCAAGTTGGTTGTAATATTATCACAGCTAATGGCATAGTTGAGCGCTTCCGTCAGCGAAACCGTATCACGTACCACTTGGCCGTCACAGGTGTAGACAACTTCATAGGTGCCTTTGAAAACGCGGACCGCTGCTTCCCCCGCTGCGTTGGTAGCTAGTTCTTCATTGGACCACCATTCGTTAAAAACCAAGTCGTTGTAAGCCGCTAAGCTCGGACGTTCCGACCAGTCAGAGCGGTAGAAGTTGCACCCCGTATTGAGCCAGGTTGCGCCGTCCCAGAAGTTCCAGAACAGGAAGCCATCCATACTCGGGTGGCTGAAAGTGGCCGTTAGGAAATCGGCCATGTAGGTTGCACCCAATTCTTCGGTAACGGTACTTGCGATGTCAAATTCCGTGATTTTGGCCTTCAGTCCGTAGGTGTTGTAAAAGTCATCAAAGGTAGCGAGTACGGAAGGGATACCGTTGGGTGCACCACCGATGTGTCCCTGAAAACCGATGCCCTCAATATCTACGCCCGAATCGACGATTTCGCCGAGGAATTGTTTGAGTTGCTCGTACTGGCCACTACCGGCTTCACTACCTAAGGTGATGGTTACGTAGTCGTTGAGCCACAGGCCCGCATTCGGGTCCAATTCACGTGCTTTTTCAAAAATATCGGTATAGAGTTCACGTCCCGTTACGTAGCCAGGCGTACCCGCAAAGCTGTTCTCTAAGGTCCGATTGGTCACAATTTCGTTGAGCACATCCCATTCGGCGATGTTTTCGCCTACTCCGGGGTAGGTGAGGATGGATTCGAGGTGTTCGTTGATGCGTTGTTGCAAATAGGGTACATTGTCCAATTCGTTGTACAGGTCGCCCGGTAGGTTATCGTTACCCGGCCAGACAAGGTTGTGCCCCCGGATGTCGATATTGCGTTCCCGCAGCCACTCGATGCCTTGTACCAACTCCATTTTGTTGACGAACCACTCGTCCTCCCAGGCGGGCCACTTTAGGTCATTTTCAAAAACGACCCAATTGTAGCCGTGTCCTTCCCCATCCAGATTGGTCAGCTTATCGACGTAGATGGGGTTGAAGTCGTTGTTGCCGGGTAGTAAGCTGGCCTTGATGGCCGAACCGAAGGCAAATTCGTGGCGCAGCATTTTCAGCTCCACTGCTGCGTTGGCGACGGCTTCCCCGCTGGTGTTTTCTACGGTTAGATTGAAATCAGTTTTGCGCAACTGTTCAATGCGGGTAGCTGCTGCGGCGCGCCAGGGCGCATCAGCTTCCCAACCATCGTAGAACTCCACATTGGTCTCGTTGGGTAACTCCTGTACCGTCACACTATTACCGTAGTTTAAGGCCGTAAAGCCGCCAAATTCAATGGTTTGTGCTTGGTGCGCCAGGTGAAAACCCCACGTCAGGCCATTCACGCCGTAGTTGGTGCCACTGTGAAACCGTACCAAATATCGGTGCCATTCTTCGTCGATGTCGAGCGTAAGAAAGACTTCTTTTTCGTAAGTCGTAGCGTGCTCTACGAAAAAGTTGACTTTTCCTGGTCCATCCACCGAACGGAGGTAGAAAACGCCCAGTACCGCATCGCCATCGTTGATAGCTTGCTTGTTGCCAATCGTCCATGCCGCATCCCAGGGATTATTGCCCGCACTACTGCGCACGGCTTCGGCACGAATACTGAAGGGCTGGTCCGTTGTATTGTAAGTAGCAAAAGAGACACCGTAATTACCCGACGCACTAAATATTTGTGATTCGTTATCGTAAAATACCCAGTTACCAACGGGCAAGTTGTAGTCGTTTTGGAGAAGCGTTTGTAGGTTGTTATGGTAATCGTCTTGCGCGGAGAGAAGAGTGGTGAAAAGCAGGAGAAGAAGGGGGAAGATTGTTTTCATTACGAATGGTTTTTTGTAGTTAGCAGGCACTTGCAAAGTGCCTGCTAACTTACACGGTCTACTTATTTTCAATATACTTTAGTCTATTATTGCTTCACGACCCGCAGCGAACCCGCCGCTTGGCCGTTCGTCCAAATTTGGAGCGTGTATAAACCCGTACTCAGACGGCTAAGATCCACCTGTGTACTATGTACCCCACCGCTTTGTTGGCCGATCGTTTGCAATTGTACGCGCTGGCCCAGTGCATTGAACAGTGCCAATTCAACCGTAGCCGCTTGACGCAAATCGTAGGACAAATTCAGTTGATCGCGCACCGGATTCGGGAAGGCACTGAATTGGTTTAAGTGCTCCGGGTTTTGCACGCCAACAATCTCCTGTCCGAAGGAAATCCAGTCAATTTCCAGGGTGCCATTAAAGCCGCCTTCGGCTGCGTTCATAAAGAATTGGAGTGTTTGGATACGCTGTCCATCTACCGGACAAGGCGCCGTTTCGCTGGTACAAGGCGAACCGCCGTAGCCACCGTCTTGGTAGGCATTGGCGTAGTTGAATTCGTAAACGGCCCATTCCGTACCAATCATATTGGCCGGAGGAGATAAGTTCCCCACAAAGGTCATATTGTCCTGTACATCAATACGTAACTCCGTTTCCGCAGACGCCTTAGCGCGTACGAAGAGAATATCGTTACTCCCAACGGCATCGGCTAAGACCTCTTCGCCCATCACGTCGTGCGTCGTATAGACAACAGGAGAGTAGGCACCCGCACTACCGTCACCGGTGATGGTCCAAACATCATCCGCAAAGCTGGAAGTTAGCCCCGTCATATCCTCCACAAAGAAGGAAGTATTGACGTCCATTTGATCCGCGTAGTTAATTACACCGGTTGGGCCAAGATCTACTCCGAGCGGTTGCCCAATGGAGAAAAAGTCGATATCTACTACCCCCGTGTACATGCCCACAACGGGGTCTGGATACACGAGAATTTGCTTGATGGCCGTCAGGTCTACCGGGCAAGGGGCGGTCTCTTCGGTACAGGGCGTCCCACCGTAGCCGCCGTCATTGGCTACTCCCGAGAAGTCGAACTCAAGTAGCGTATAGTTCTCGTCGATGGTCCGCGTCATGGCGGTCAGGGAAGTGGTGTAGTTGGCGGTGTCCAACAAATCTAAGCGGATGGGCGTATTCGCCGCCGAGGCTTTTGCCCGTAGATATACCTTGTTCTGCGCGGGTGTCATGTCTACTGCGATTTCCTCACCCGTTTCCTTATCGTGCAATAAGTAGGAGACTGCCGCGTATTGACCCGCTGTACCGTTACCGGTAATGGTCCAGTCCGAACCCGCTTCCGTAGATACGAGGCCACCGCCGTCAGGGTCGCCCGTGAATTCGACCGTTTCGTTGCCAAAGTGATCGCCGTAGATGAGTTCTGCCGGTGGTCCTTCTGGTTCTAGCGGGTTACCAAAGGAGATGTAGTCAATGACAATATCACCCAGTAACATACCCGCACCAGGATTAATGAACAGCAGCAAGTCGGCTACCCGCGTACCATCCACGGGGCAAGGAGCCGTTTCCGGGGTGCAAGGCGTACCACCGTAACCCAAATCGGAATAAACACCCGTGAAGTTGTACTCAAACACTTGGTATTCCTCCGTCAAAATTTTGGTGATGGAACCCGCCGTTGTTACGTAGCCGTCGATGTCCTGAATATCTACCCGCAGCGAGGTATTCGGTACCGTCGTTTTCGCTTTGATGTAGATTTTGTTGTTGGCCGTTGCGTCCAAACCAATGGTGTCACCCGTAGCGAAGTTGACGAAGATGTAAGTGAACGGATCGTATTCGCCACCCGTACCGTCACCCGTCAATGTCCACTCAGAATCATTGATATTGGAGGTGTAACCAGCTGGCACATTCGCAATGGAATTGTTGGATAACGGATCCTCAAAGTGGTCTTGGAAGATGTCGGAAACGATCACTTCCTCCGCGGGTTCACCAAAGGAGATGTAGTCGATCACTACCGAACCATTGAAGTCACCAATGCCGGCGTTGACGTAGAAAACCAGTTGGTTGGACATACTGCCATCTACCGGGCAAGGACCTGCGCTACAAGACGTACCGCCGTAGCCACCGTCCTGGTAGACATCCGTGAAGTCGTACTCTAGCACTTGGTAGTCGGTCGTTAACGTTTTTTGCAGTCCGGCGTTAGTGGTAGCAAAACCACCCGCATCCTCAATGTCCATGCGGAGTTGCGTACCTACGTTGCTGGCTTTCGCGCGGACGTACACCTTGTTGTTCATCGTAGCGTCTACTGTGATACTGCCCATGCCGTCGTTTAGGTCGTAAGTGACCACATCGTAAGCACCGGTCATGGAACCCATGATGGTCCATTCTCCATCTGCCTCGCTAGAGGTAAAAGTAGCTGCACCACCCGTAAAGGTAGTCGCGTCATCGTCGAATTGATCGACGTAAGCCGGTTGGGCCATTACTGCCGTAAAGCTAAACAGTAAGGCAATAATTAGTAATAAATTACGCATATTCTCGATTTTAAGCATTAAAAATTGGAAAGTTGTTTTAATTAATTTCTTTGAAGAGGATATTATCCACATTCACCTCTAGCATCGTATTACTATCATCCTCATCAATGAGGTGAATTTTCAAGATGCGGACCTTGCTTGGGTCTACAATATTGCCATCCAAGTCCTCAAAACGACTCAGTGGAAAACTCAAATGTTGCCAGCCATTCCCGTTGATGGGGACTTGATAGGCAAAATCATTGGGGGAACCACCGTTCTCCAGCAGGATGAAAATGACGTGGGTGTTGTCCCGTCCGTTGTTGTTGATGTCTAATTCTAGCAGCGTCAGGTTAGGAGGGCTGGTGATACCGAAGGTCTCAAAGTCATCCCCGGGGAAGCCAAAATTATTCTGCGCACCACCAATCCAACTGATGTTTAAATTATCACTACCAGAAAGTTTGAGGAAGTTGTTGTCAA
>JBCDIR010000220.1:0-5559 GCA_038748735.1 Bacteroidota bacterium
GGCCACTAAAGTGAGCGTTAGCTTTGCGGTAGGTCACGAGGTGGGTACTTTATATAAGGTATTATCCGTCCTGACGGCTTACAGCGTAAATATGACGAAGATCAAGTCAATGCCCATCATTGGACGGCCGTGGGAGTACCGCTTTTTTGTGGATTTCGTACTGTTGGGTTCGGCCAACTGGCAACAAACTTTGGACGCTATCCGCCCCATTACCCACGAACTAAAAGTACTCGGTGCTTACCCCAAAGGGAAGCGCAGCTAAACCATTTACCATGCCAACGCTAACTACTGCTGCCCCCATCATTGCGACTGCCAATCGCTTGGGGCAAGTCAAAGAATACTACTTTTCGCGTAAGCTGCGGGAGATCGCCGAGCTGCGGGCTGCGGATCACGATGTCCTCAATTTGGGCATCGGGAGCCCTGATTTGCCGCCGCATCCTGACGTCATTGCCGAATTGCACACCGCTAGTGCTCAGCCGGACACCCACGCCTACCAAGGCTACCAAGGGATACCGGAGTTGCGGGCTGCTTTCGCGCAATGGTACGATACCTACTTCGACGTTGAGCTAGCTGCTGATGCGGAGGTATTGCCGCTCATTGGATCCAAGGAGGGCATCATGCACATCAGTATGGCGTACCTCAATCCGGGGGACGAAGTGCTGGTGCCTAATCCGGGTTACCCAACCTATACTTCGGCTACGGAACTGGCGGGTGGCACCGTCCGTACTTACAATTTAACCGCTGCCAACGGTTGGTATCCCGATCTGGATGAATTAGCACAAACGGATTTGACGAAAGTCAAAATTATGTGGGTCAATTATCCGCATATGCCAACGGGTACGCCGGCCAACCGGTCGTTTTACGAGGACTTGGTGACTTTCGCCCAACGCCACGGAATACTCATCGTCAACGACAACCCCTACGCTTTTATCTTGGCCGATGAACAGCACAGTATTCTGGCCATTCCCGGCGCAAAAAACGTGGCGCTAGAACTCAACTCACTCAGCAAATGCCACAATATGGCGGGCTGGCGGGTCGGGATGCTGGCGGGCGCCAAAAGACATTTAGAACCCGTTATTCGCTTTAAAAGTAATATGGACTCGGGTATGTACAAGCCGGTACAATTAGCGGCGGTGAAAGCACTGCAATTACCCGCGAGTTGGTACGAACAACTGAACGATCACTACCGCGCACGACGCGAAGTAGCGGCGAAGTTACTCGAAGATTTGGGGTGTGTGATTGCGCCTAATCAAGTGGGCATGTTTCTCTGGGCCAGGATAGGGGAGTCGTATCCTACCGGTTATGCACTGGCGGATGCGGTGCTGGATAACTACCGGGTTTTCATCACGCCCGGCGGTATTTTTGGCCCAGCGGGAGCGCCGTACGTACGGATCTCGCTGTGTAGCTCGGTAGAAAAGCTAGAAACGGCCCGTAAACGACTCAACGCGTAGCCATGACCGTAGCAATAGTAGGAATCGGACTGATTGGCGGTTCTTTGGCCATTACGCTCAAAGAAAACGGTTTTGCGGAGCGCATTATTGGGGTGGACGCTAGCCAGGACAATTTGGACAAAGCCATTCGTCGCCGCTTGATCGACGCGGAAACGACGCTGGAGGAGGCCGCGAAACAAGCAGATCTCATCGTGCTAGCCATCCCTGTGGATGCCATGCTCGTCGTATTGCCCAAGCTACTAGATTTGGTTGATCGACAAGTTATCATGGACGTTGGGTCAACTAAATTACGCTTGCTCAATGCCATCCTGGATCATCCCAAGCGGGGCCGTTTCGTAGCGACCCACCCGATGGCCGGTACCGAATACAGTGGACCCGAAGCAGCGATTCCAAACCTATTTGACCATAAGTGTTCCGTCATTTGTGACGAAGAAGATAGCGACCCAGATGCGTTGGAGCAGGTGCAAAACTTGTACGCCAGCATCCCGATGCGTTTGGTGTACCTCAATCGGCAGGACCACGATTTGCACGCGGCTTACGTGTCGCATATTTCGCACATCAGTTCTTTCGCCTTGGCGCTGACCGTGCTAGAAAAAGAACAGAATGAAAAGCGCATCTTCCAGCTGGCCAGTAGTGGCTTTGGCAGTACGGTCCGTCTAGCGAAGAGTTCGCCGGATATGTGGGTGCCCATTTTTAGGCAAAATCGGGACCACGTCCTTGATGTTTTGGATGAACACATTAACCAACTGGCCCGCTTCCGCAGTCTGTTGATTAAACAGGATTATGAGACGTTTTACGAACGAATTGTGGCCGCGAATCAAATACGGAAGATTATTGAGTGAGGCGGTAGAAGGACCGCTCGGGACGTCTTTGGCGTTCCTCGCTGATGGTAAAAGGTAGAAGGACACGCGGGCTACGCCCTGCTAGGGTAGAAGGACAAAGGACGCCGTTACGTTTTACGAGCTAATTTGACCTATTCGGCAAAAGCCAGTTAGAAACCGACTGCCATACCACCGTCAACCGAAAAACCGACTACCGTACCACCGAAAAACCGACCACCGAACCACCGACAACCGACAACTAAAATCAAAAAATACAACCATCATGGAAATGAAATTTGAAACCATCAATCCGCACCAGAAGCGTCCGTTTATCATTGCCGGGCCGTGTAGTGCCGAAACGGAAGGCCAGGTGATGAACACCGCGCGCGAACTGGCCAAACAAGACATTGACCTCTACCGCGCCGGTATCTGGAAGCCGCGTACGCGTCCGGGTTCGTTCGAGGGGGTAGGCAAGGAAGGCCTGTCCTGGCTGAAACGCGTCAAGGAAGAAACGGGCTTGAAGGTGACGACGGAAGTGGCCAAAGCCGCCCACGTGTACGAAGCGCTCAAATACGGTATCGACGTGCTGTGGCTAGGCGCTCGAACGACGGTCAATCCGTTTTCCGTACAGGAAATTGCCGACGCCATCAACGGTATGGATATTCCCGTACTCATCAAGAATCCGATCAATCCCGATTTGCCGCTGTGGAAAGGTGCTATTGAGCGGATTTACAAGGCGGGGGTACGCAAAATCGGCGTTATTCACCGTGGCTTTTCTTTTCACGGAAAAACGAAGTACCGCAACGTACCGCGCTGGCAAATGGCCATCGAACTCAAACGCGAGTTTCCGGACCTAATGATGATCTGTGACAACAGCCACATTTGTGGTCGCCGTGATCTGCTGCAAGCCGTGGCCCAGGAAGCGATGAACCTCAACTACGACGGGATCATGACGGAAGTTCACCCTCGTCCGGACGAGGCGTGGAGCGACGCTAAGCAACAGATTACTCCGGCTACCTTCAAGGAACTCGTCGACAGTCTCGTACTCCGCCAGGAAACGACGGACGACATGGAGTACCTCACTAATATCGATGATCTCCGCCAACGCATTGACGAACTCGACGATGACTTACTCAAATTGCTCGGTCGCCGTATGGCCGTTGCTGAGCAGATTGGCGAATACAAGCGCCGCAACAACATCGCCATTCTACAGACGTCCCGTTGGAACGAAATCCTGGAACAGATGATGGGCAAAGCCCGCGCGCAAGGACTGAGCGAGAAATTTGTCAATACGTTACTGCGAGCTATCCATCAAGAGTCGATTGATCGGCAGGAAGAGGTGATGAATCGGGAGCGGGTGTCGTAGGTACTTCTCCGACCTTTGGTCGGTGTTGTAGTGGTACGCGTAAGCTGTCGCTTACTTGTGGGAGGACTCGTAAGCTGCGCTTACTTGTGGGGGTACTCGCTTCGCTCGTAGTGGTACTCTTCCGACCAGGGTCGGAATCGTGGTGGTCCGCTGTGGGAGGGCTTATTTGTCGTCTCGAGCGGAGTGGGAAAAGTCGGCGCAGCCGCTCTACCGTGAGCTTGCGAACACTACTACAACTTGGCATTAGCCAAGGGTCCCACCACGCTCTTCAACTTGTTGAAGTAGTACGGCCTGCTCAGGAGATAAACCGAATGATCGGAACTTTTATAAAGTCCTGAATGTTCTACTACCAACAATCAGCTAAAGATCAACTGCTTACGAGTTTTTGTAAAAAATGTTGGCTTTTTGCTTGTGTTTTTGTTCCGAGAGGATGTATATTTGCGTCGCCTTAGAACAAATGGTTCGGTAGCTCAGTTGGTAGAGCAATACACTTTTAATGTATGGGTCCTGGGTTCGAGCCCCAGCCGAGCCACGAGGTAAAAGAGTCTACTTCTTAATTGAAGTAGGCTCTTTTAGTTTACAGCAGATACAATGCTGGGGCGAGAAGTCTATACCGCAATAGGCGGTAAGCCCCAGCCGAGCCACGAGGTATAAGAGTCCACTTTTTAATTGAAGTGGGCTCTTTTAGTTTACAGCAGATACTACTCAAACCGATATTTTCTTAAGCGTCGAAATGCGCTTATCGTCATTAAGATAACGAGTCCGTACATGGCCAGTTTCACGCCCAAGACGGTTGTATTAGGAAAACCAGAAGCATCGTTGAGTGTCTTTTTGGTTAAGGTGGCAACCACGCTGTCGGTTATCAAGCAAGTGGCGTAGCCGCAGGTGAATAACCACAGTAATTGCCCAGTGAACGTTCGTCGGTACAAATAGAATGCAGTGATGGAAGCCAAGCAGACCAGTAAGACATCGTCGAAATAAGCGTAGGACCACAAGTTGCCCCATCTCCGCCAAGTTTCTAAGAGAAGCAATGAAGGACCGAGAAATGCAATGCCGATCATCTCTCTTTGGTAGGGGTTAGTCCTCATGTTGTGGGGTAAATACTTTATAGTTAAACCGCAGGCAACTCACAAAACTACCGTCCCTAGTTCCCCCGCCAACTCATTGCGCAAGCCCTGTAACTTCTGCTGCAACTGCATGTACAATACCAATTCCTCATCCTGTCCGCCGATGGCGAGTTCCTTGATTTTTGCGATATTTTCTTCGCACAACCGACTGAGTTTGCGCAGCCGAAAGCGTTTGAGACCGTGGGCGCTGTCCTTGATGAAGTTCTGGTCGGGGTGTTTTTGGTTGAGGATGACGTCCCAGCGTTTTTCCCAGTTATCGCTGTACGCGTACGGACTAGAGAGTAGATTAGCAGCCAATTGCCGCATCTCGGGCGTGTCGTGGTGGAGGAAATGTTGTTGCCGAAGATTGTCTCCCCGGGCGATTAGAATCTGACACTCCTTAGCGATGCGCTTGTACAATTCGTTGTCAAAATTGTCTATCACATCGTCGATATTGGCGATGATGAAGCCACCGACACTTTGTTGCTCTTTTTGATCAAATTCTTGGTCGCCGAAGAGCATGAGGAGGCGGACAAGGTCGCGCTCTTGGTACTCATCACCAATGGCGGAAGGGGTGGCGGGCGGCGGCATTGCTCCGTCGGTGGGCGGCGGCTGCCCGTCTACTCCCATTCCTTCCCAACCCGGAGGTGGAGCGCTGGGGAAACTGCCGTCCGAACTCGCACCGGGTGCTGCCTGGGCTGCCTGTTTCTGTTGGTGTTTCCTGAGTTTAGTGGAAATCGCTTTATTGATTTCCGCCACCAGTAACTGCTCTTCCACACCAAATAAGCGCGCGCATTCTTTGACGTACAGCGAAC
>JBCDIR010000221.1:0-5545 GCA_038748735.1 Bacteroidota bacterium
ATCAACCTCGGATCAAAATCACTACTATCCATCGCCTCTGCCGGACCACCCACATCGCATACGTCCTGCATCCATGCCTCAAACCGCGCTGCCTGCCTCAGCTGTGCGGTATTCACAATAACGGCATCTTCCCGGTAACCCGGAACGAAGACGGCTATCCGCCGCGTAGTAGCGGCCTTGCCCCAGGTGCGGCTTTTCCAAAAGCATCCCGCGAAAGCGTAGAGCAATTGGTAAATAACGCCCCAGGCTAGGTAAATTCCGACCAGGGTACCAATGACAGTAAGGATCGTTAATATCATGTTTGGGAAGTTTTTGACGTGTTTTCCGGGTTGTCGGGGGAGTTGCTTTCCAGTAATTGTTGTTCGTAATAAGGGGCTAAAAAGATGATGGGCAAACCAACGGCCATGATGATACCCGTGGGGAACTGCAGGAATACTTGGTTACCATAATTGGCCAATAAAACGCCGGCATAAGCTGCCAAAATAGCTAGTATCTGCGCCCGCAACTTCGGGTGTTTCAACCGCCAGACGATGACTCCGCCCCGCCCCAAGAAAAAGCCGAGTACGAACAGGTGGAGGCTCAGCCCCACGAGACCCGTTTCTACCCACACCCGTACGTAATAGCTATCCGTAGGGGTCTGGGCCAGTAGCGTACCCGGCGCAAAACGCTCGCCCCAGTAGCCCGCCGAACCAATACCGCCACCAAACGGGCGACTGGCTAGATACTTACCCAATGTCCGCTGGTTGTTCAGGCGCGCCTGCAAGGACGGATTATCGGCAGACAGCGCCGTACGAATCCGTGCGATGGGCTGAAATCCCTGCCCGATGTACGTATATTTTAGCCCTCCGTAGGTCACGCCCATCAGGAGTAAACCAGCGATGAGGACTTTGAAATTTTTACTCAAAAACATATACACCACGCCGCCCGCCACGGGTACGGCCAAGGCCCCGCGCGCACCGGAGTACAGAAAGCCCAGCCCCGTAGCCACAATGACGACTAGATAAAATAACCGCCGCTTCTGCGTAGCGGGACCCAGCAATTGAATGCCCGCCATGAGCGTAACCATAATCTGTGACGCACCGAATTGTCCGGCGTCACTGTAGAAAGAGAAGGCCCGTAGCACACCGTGCAAAACGTGCTCGTCGTGGTGGCCCAAAGCGTAGAGCCAGTAGTCCTCCGCCGCATCCGTACCGATGAATTTCTGTTTCAAACCCCAAACGGCACCCAGCACGGAAATGACGTAAACCACGTCCAAAAAACGCTGTACGTACTTGGGGTGGCGCAGGTAGGTAAACGTCAGTACGAAGCCAATAATGGTATAAAACCCAACCCCTCGCATCGCGTAAAACCACGCCACGGGTCCCGGACTTTGTGGATTAAATAACTCCAGACAGACGTAAGCAAACCAGATCGTGATGACCGTTATCGCTCCGTTGTGGAGTAAATGCCAGTCCCGCGTCCGCAGTTGATGAACCAGCCAGCCCACCATAGCCATGAGGAGGACAATATCGAGCAGTAACCCCCACGGAACGGCTACGTAGCGGGTCA
The DNA here is from genome assembly GCA_038748735.1 of Bacteroidota bacterium. Lineage (GTDB taxonomy): Bacteria > Bacteroidota > Bacteroidia > Chitinophagales > Saprospiraceae > Lewinella. Next base: position 1,549 of record JBCDIR010000221.1, read on the forward strand.
GCCCCGCCGTGAAGAAGCAGAAAACCAAGCCGAACCACAGTCCGTAGGAAGGACGAACCAGTACCGCCCCAATGAAAAGTAGCCCCAAGGGTAAGAACGCCAATGGCACAGCAAGACCCAGGCCACCCACCCCCATGAGTAAGCCGAGGAAGCCAGCAGCTCCCAGCAATACGATGATCACTGGCCATCTGTTGAACCAGTTCGTACCACTTGCCTTTTTGAATGCTGTACCTAACATCTCTTAATTTTTTGTAGCAGGTAACAGGACCATCTTGGCAAGCCAAGATTGCAGGTAGTAGGACATGTACTGTCCTACTCCCTAAAGTTTCAGCTTGCTGAAACGGTCCTGCTACCTGCTACCAGCAAATCTACGATTTGCTCCGCCCGTCCCGCCCAGGAATTCTGCTCCGCAAAGGCGATACGTTCGTCTTTCGTTCCTAAACCCGCTCCCGCTAGGGCCTGCGCCGTTGCGGAGAGAAAGCTGGTAGTATCGTTAGCCACGGCAGCCACCGCTCGAAAATCGCTCAGGTCCGCAAAATCGGTACTGACGACGGGGAGGCCGAGGGCTAAGTATTCGTTGATCTTTAGCGGATAAATACCCGCCGTGAGGTCGTTTTTAACGAAGGGAATCAATCCTACGTCAAAAGCGGCCAAGTAGTTGCCTAGCTGGTCGATGGGGCGTGGCCCCAGGACGTATACGTTCGGGAAACGACGCATGCGCTGCGCGGCGGCTTCGTCCATGATGCGCCCCAAAAAGACGAGGGAGGCATCGGGATGTGTCTCGGCCACGGTCTGGAGTACATCATAATCCAAACGGTCATCTACCGAGCCGATGTAGCCGATGATGGGTGTGCTAGGTAAGTCCGTAGGGCGTTCGCCAGTAGTTTGAAAAACCCCGAGGTCAACGCCGTTTTTGACCAGGGCACAAGCTCGGGCCGCCGCCTTTTTATTACGGTATAAACCCGCAGAAGAAACCAAGGTCAAGTCGGCCCGTTGCAAAAAAGCGGTCTCGTGACGCGCCCCGTGTTTGGCCATCCAGGGAGCGGCGCTGATTTCGTCGTAGCAGTAATAGACGAGTAGTGACTCGTCCAACTGCTCAGCCAGTTGGTTGCCCAAAGCGGGATTAAACGCATTGACGACAATCGGTTGACGCCAACCCAATTCGGCCAGCGCCGCTCGGACGGCTTTGATCGTCCGCCGAGCGTTCCAGGCTAAAATTTGATCGTGTAACCAGTTGTGGCTAACGAAATTAGCGGGAGCAAACGGCGGTAAGCGAAGCAATTGTACCGTGCTACCGTCGGCGAGTTGACGCGACTGTAAGCGAGGTGCTTGGCCCTTTAGCTCCGCCAGTGGAATCCCCGCGTCCTGTCCCCGCTGAGCGGCAAATAGATCTTTGTAGGTATACGGATAATCCACGTACAGCACCCGCTGCGTACGCGCCAGTTCTTTCATCAATTGCACCGTTGAGCTGAGGTAACTGCTCCCTTCCCAACGCGGAATACCGAAGCAAACGATGGGGGGGAGTTCCGTCGTCTGCGTCGTCTTGCGTGCTGGTGAGGTCAGTATATCCGTGCGTGTACTCATCGGGTTTATTTGTCGTATTGGTAAGGCTGTCGTTTCGGACGACTAGTCAGCACCGGTGCCATTTGGGGTTGCATCAATTCGCCCATGAAGACCTCCATCGTAGCCATATCGACCCCGTTGAGGATGGTGCGGATGGGGCTGCGCGTAGCGCGCTGGAGGGTATTCAGCGCCTGTCGGTCTGCTTCTTCCCAGCTGCGGTTCGCACAACACACGAGTAGGCTCAGGTCAAACTGGCGCAGTAGGCCCAGTGGATACTTACCCGTCAGCAGTGCCGGAATTTCGACGATGACGTAGTGGTACATTTCCAAAAACGGCTCTACTTCGCCAAAAATATCCAGTTGATCCACCGTTTCGGCGTCCAACATGCGGCTGGACATTTCGTAGCCTAGGGAGTCTGGTTCGTTCTGGGCGGGGAGCATCCCACTCTCGGTAGGGTGGAGGTAGAGCACTCGGTTGTCTTCGGCCCGCAGGTAGTTGGCCGCTTGCGTAGCCATCCAGGTTTTTCCTTCCTGCTGGCGCGTACTCGTCACGAGTACTAAGCGCGGTTGGGCGTCCTTCTGGAGGGTCTCTACTTTTATTTGTTGCAACAGCAACGCCAGCGCTTGGTGCAAGGCCGATTCGTGTCGTTGCTGGACGGTGGCTGATTTGCTGTCAATATCTTTCATGTCGGGTAAAACCGTAGCCACTTCCATACCTACTTTTTCCAGTACGCGGTCCGGTGTGCGCAGGGTTTCGTCCAGAAAAGCGAAGGTGAGCAAGGCCGCAAAAACCATCCCGCTGCCCCCAATAAAACCGAGTACGACGAGCAGGAGCTGTTTGAAATCCGGTTTGCTGATGGGTAAATACGGACTGTCGATCACCTCTAAGTTGGTCGACATCAGCGTGTGTTGCTGGTGCAGCATCGCTTGGTTATACGAGTGCAGATTGGTCAGGTATTCGTCTTCGGCCAGTTCGATCTCGCGTTGGAGTTCTTTGAGGCGCGAACCCCAGGGGGCGTACTGGCTGTAGATATTGGCGAAGTCGTTTTGGCGTTTACCGATCACGGAGAGGCGGGCGCTGGCTTGCTCTTCGGTGATGATGGTGGCCAGCCATTCGTCCAGGAGCTTTTGGGTGTTAATGCCGTTGGGCGACTGTTCAAAGTCGAAGCGCTGCTGGGTGAACTTAGCCATTTGCTGTTGCAATTCGCTGCGGCGGGCTTCCAATTCGGCGCGGCGGGCGACGGTTAGGCTGTTGTCTGCCGTCGGGTCGGCGCTGGCAATTTCTTCGTTGCTCAGCTGCTGCGCGACTTGGTTGAGTTCTTCTTTCAAACTCAGTAGTCCCTGGTTGATGTCCGACAAGGCTGAGCGGTTCCCCAGTTCCTGCTCTACCCGTTGGCGCGTGGCTTGGATGCCCTGCAATTTCATGTCTTCCTCGAAGCGAACGGCGTCCAGGTCTTCTTTTTGGATGGCGATGGTGCGCGTCTGCTCGTTGTAGTTGATGATGTTGTTCTGCACCCGAAATTGTAGTAAACGTGCCTCGGCATCCTTCAAACGGCTATTGGAATTTTGGGTGGCTTCCGCAAAAAAGTCCGATACTTCCGACGACTGACTCTTCTTGAGTTTCGTGTGCTTTTCCATGAAGAGGTCCAGCATTTCGTTGAGCGTTTGGCGGCAGAAGGCGGCGTCGGTGGTGGAGTAGATAAACTCCAGTAGATCGCTATTGCCCCGGCGGTACACTTTGAGGTGTTCGGCCAGGTAGTCGATGCCAAAGTAGCCTTCGTCGGAATAGATCAATGCTTGTACGTCGTTGCCCTCGGCGGCGTCGCGGGCGGCGGTGACGTTCGCTAGGGTTCGGGCGAAAGAGGTATCTTTTAATTGCCAAATACTGGCGGTGAAAACTTCTTCGTGGAGAAAGTCAAATTCTGCTTGGCTGATGTAGCGGCGGTCGGCTTGGTCTAGGGTGAGGTAACGGGCGAGTAGGCGGGTGGACAACTCCTCACGCGTCTTGTGCGCCGTAGCGAGACTGACGAGGTTTTCGAGTTCGTTTTGGGCGTAGTCGCGGTCGGCACTCTTGCCACCCTGGGTATTTTTGATACTCACCGAAGAGATGATACCCGTACTGACGAGTGCTTTGGAGGTGTATTCCTGTTTCTGTTTGGATACCAGATAGTACGCGGCACCAGCCGTCACCAAACCCGCTGCCAGGAGGAGCAGGAAGTGCCGTCGGAGGAGTTGAAAAAAGGTCTTTATAGTCATGTCGTCATATTGCGCAGAAAATAACGTGTGATTTTTTGGAGGTTTTTTAAATAATTGATCCACTTAACGTGAACCGTTTTAGTATTCGAGCTAAAATAACCTGCTCCAATTTGTCTTAGCGGTTTTGATAAAATCAAACATAACCTTCTTACAGTCTGTTATTTATTGATTTTAGCAAA
>JBCDIR010000222.1:0-5526 GCA_038748735.1 Bacteroidota bacterium
AATATCTTTACTGCGAACAGTAAGCCAAATTAAATTTTTCAACATGCTCTTAGTGCGCACCGCCACCACCAACGGGCGCGGGTACTTTTTCTTCGTTTTCTTTAACTAAGCTCCACGCTAAGGCACTTATACCTAAGCATACAGCACAGATCAGAAAGGTAAGGCTTTTATCGTTAGTTTGGCTCAAAAATTCACCAATTCCTAGACTGGCGACTAGTTGAGGTAAAACAACAGACAAATTGAACAGGCCCATGTACAAGCCCATTTGCTTGGCATCGGCTTTTTGGGTCATAATGGCGAAGACGAGGCTAATCGTCGCTGCCCAACCGATTCCCACTACTGCCATACAGGAATAAATGAGGAGCGGCGTAGTGGCAAACTTCCATAACCCTAGATAGCCAATAGTCATAATGAGAATGCAAATGAAGTGAGTCCGAACCCGTCCAATGTTGCGGGTGATGGGTTCCAAAACGAAAGCGGGTAAGACCGCCGCTACGCCGTTAAGGACTAAAAAAGCGTAGTTGATCACGGTTCCTACGCCGTCGCCATCCAGTTCCGTGAAGCGAAACTCTAGGAAGGCGTACATGTAAATAAACATAGTTTGTACCCCAATCCAGGTGAAGCTGTGGGCGGCGAGTATCTTCTGAAAACCAATACGACTAGCTTCAGTGATGGACTTGTTTTCCTCACTTTGGAAAAGTGTTAGTGCAACCAAAAGTAGTGTCAAGCCCGCACAGCTGTATTCTACGTAATAATTACTCACCTCAATTTTAAAAAGGCGCACCGGGATACGGTAAAAGGCGTAAATGAGGAATCCCCAGAGCGGTCGTATGGCGATGAGGCCGTCCCGAAAAGGATGACTATCAACGGGTGTTTCGTCTTCAAAATCTCGTGGTTCAGTTATAAAGAACGGTGGAATAAGCGTAAAGAGGAGTACTAATCCTGCACCGATGTAGATGAGCCAATAGTTATCTAACCAGGCACCAATCAGGTAGGCGAGCATACCAAATGTCCCTGAAATAGTCTGCATATAGGTATAGCCCTTGGTGCGTTCCACGCCTTCTTCTGTGACGTCGGCGATGATGGTTCGTGTGGGGTTGAAACCTACGTTGATGGATAAGTCAAGCGCCAAGGCTACGATGATGGCAACGCCGAGGATGCCGTCCATTCCCAAGGCAGCGGAGATAATTTCCAAATTAGGTAAGGCGAGCAAACTCAGTGCAGCTAAAAAGCCACCGATCAAGATAAACGGCCGCCGCCGACCGCCCCAAAACCAGACTCTATCACTGACGATACCGAAGATGACTTGCCCAAAAATACCAGCAATAGGACCCGCCGCCCACACTAGTCCAATCTCATCAATGGCTAGTCCGTATTTATTGCTGAGTAACCAACTCAGGGCCGCAATTTGTACGGATAAAGCAAAGCCCAGGGCCGTAGATGGCAGCGATAAAATAGCGTAAAAGAGATTACTCAGCCGTTTTTGAATGTCTAGCATAATGTTGGAAGTGTACGTTTTGTTAGGCCAATGTACACAGGATGTGCGAGCTAACGAAATTCAGCGACGGCTTGCGCCAAAAAGCGACTGATGGATTGATTCATTTGCTCATTCTGCGGCTTACAGGGGCGGCGTAAATTTAAGCAACCGTGTACCGTGTTTTTGAGGTAGTCAAACTGAACGGAGACGCCAGCTGCCCGCAGTTTTTCGGCGTATTCCACACCCTCATCGCGGAGCGGATCGTGTTCGGCTACGCAGAGGTAGACTGGGGGCAGTCCGCTCAAATCTTTCGTTAGGAGCGGAGAAAATTCGGGGTTCGTCCGGTCTGCTTCGTTGCGCTTGTACTTGTCGATAAACCATTGCATCAGTTCTTTGGTCAGAAAGTAGCCACTGCCCTTTTCGGTAATGGAAGGGTGTAACATGCGACCATCCGTAACGGGGTAGATGAGTACTTGCTGGTACGGCTGCAGGTCCTTGGCTTGGTTCCGACTGCGGATCGCTACTACGGTCGCTAAATTAGCCCCCGCGCTGTCCCCAGCTACGACGATACGGGTGGGGTCAATGTCAAATTGAGTACTATTTTGGACCAACCAATCAAAAGCATCCTCGCAATCGTTGAGTGGAACGGGAAATTTGTGCTCCGGTGCCAAACGATAGGCTACCGAAAAAACGGGCATACGGTTCCGCAGGGCAAAACGACGACAAACCTTATCGTGCGAGTCCAAGTCGCGGGTAGCGAAACCACCACCGTGGTAAAAAAGCATAGCGCCCGGATGTGTAACCGTGGCGGGGCGATAGTAGCGAATCGTCAGTGGCTGTCCGTCGCGGGCAGTATAAGTCAGGTCGTCCACCTCCGCTACGGGCAAGTCAGCTGGGTCAACGAAGTTCCCGAGTTTTTGATATTCTGCGCGGTTGCTCTTCCGCATCTCTGTTGCGGTGATAGTGGCGTAGTCAAAGTCTTTTTTGAGCTTGTTGACGTAGAATAGTAGGAGACGAAGGAGTAAAGGCATGCTCAGGCGTTAAACTAACGGTCTACTTTAACCCCGTCCTCGTACAGGACGAAAGCCGAGCTAGAACCCGTCGTTTGGCGGATGTCTCGGAGCTGTTGGTCGCGCTCGCGCTCGGTTTGGAAACGAATATTGACGCCTACGCGAGTCCCTTTGCTATTTTCTTCCGAATAGGGCGAGTAACCCCAGTTGACCAGCTTTTGGATCATCCGTTGGGCATTGGAAGATTTGCCGTAGAAACCGACGCTAATGACTGCCGTATGCTCGTTCGGGGCTAGGGTAGGGGCTTCCGAATCAGCAGGGGGTGCTGCCGGGGTAGGCTCATCCGCTGGTGGAGCAGTTTCCGGGGTGGCGGATACCTCCTGCTCGTCGGCAGCAGCGTCCGGTGGCGGGGTACGACTAGGACTGGCATTTAGTCGTTCGTTGGGCACTTCGGTAGCGACGGGCGGCGAAGGAGTAGCGTCTTTATTCGTTAAAACTGCTAGGAGAATACCTAAGAAAAGCAACACTAAGAGCAGCGCCCAGAGCAGCGGATTTTTCCACCAGGTGGCTGGTACTAATTGGCCAAAAGGTGAGTTTTTGGGTGCTGTTTTAACGGGGGTGGGCTTGGCCTTTGGTAGTGGGGTGCGTTCTTGTGTAGTACGTATAACGGGCTGGGCGGGGACGGCGCGGAGGCCGTAGGTAGCCGTATTGAAATTGGTACTTTCGGTAACAAATTTGAGCGTTCCCTGAAAATCTTGGTAGAAACGACCTACGCCGGGTAATTCTACGATTTCACGCTGCTGCACAGCGTTGGCAATATCTTCGAGTGCTTGGGTCAACCACTGCTTGGCCGCTACGATATTTACACCGCGCTGTTGTTGTACATGCTGGAGGAGCAGCCCGTCGTCTACTACTAGATTGGGGTTAAAAGTAAGTTCCAAAGCAGGAGCGCTCACCTGCCCCTGTACTTGGTCAATAACGGCAGGGCTAGGTTGAGCTACAAAACTGCCCATCCCCGGTAGGGAAAGGGTAGAATGGCGATACAATAGATCCTGTAAGTACGTGCTGAGTTCCTGCCGCATGCTAAATCGTTACTTCTTGCACAAGATAGTTGTTTTTTCGATTTGCTTACTGCCTAACTTATCAGCTTCCTGACTTTTGCGTTTTTTTGCTACGCAGCCCACGGTATAAATCCGTATATTGCTATGGCTTGTTTTTCTAACCAACTTATTCTACTATGTCGCGTTTGTTCTTGTTTTTGTGCTTGGTTTGTGCTAGCGCGCTCACCGCTCAGCAGGCGAGTCTGTCTTTTGCTCGTTTTACTAGCCAGGAGACGCCCTACGTTGAGTTATACTTGCATTTTGAGGCCACCTCGCTAACTAGCCAGCCGGTGACGGATAGTACCAGCCAGCGGGCCGTGGAGGTATTAGTCACTTTTTCTCAGAAGAATAAAGTACAGCAATTCGATAAGTTTCGTTTACTCAGTCCAGTAGCGGCGGAGGCGGTCGATTTCATCGATGTTAAGCGCTACGGTTTACCGCCGGGTGATTATGAGTTGGAGGTAGTCATCACCGACGGGACAGACCCCACACGTACGAAGTCCTACAAGTCGCCTTTAGCCTTAAACTTCGCCACTGACCGCTTAGCGCAATCTGATATTCAGCTTTTGGCCAATATTGAAAATACGGTCGATTTAGACCATTCAATGGTGAAAAACGGCGTGCGTATGGAACCCCTGCCGTTTAATTACTACGGTCGTGGAAGAAATACCTTGTCTTTTTATCACGAGCTGTACGGTTCCGACCAGTACATTGGGCAGCCATTTGTCGTCAGTTATCGTATTGACCGTTTAGATGAAGATGCGCCCACGACGGTTTTGATTGGGCACAAGCGGCAAGAGCCAGCTACCGTCAACCCTATTTTGGTACAAATGGACATCAGTACGTTGGCTTCGGGGGATTACAAGTTAGTGGTAGAGGCGCGCAACCGGGAACGGGAGCTGTTGAGCACGCGGGAGACACTTTTCCGTCGCTCGAACCCCTTCTATGATGCGGTTGAGCTAGACCAAGCCATGAGCGAAGTAAACATACAGGAGGAGTTCGTGGGGGCACTCACCGCTGCCGAGCTGGAATACGGTCTGCGAGCTTTGACCCCTTTACTCCCCTCGCCCGACGTAGAAAAGGTGGCTTTCGCCTTCCGAGACAATGATTTGCTAACTCAACGCGAAACGCTGTACCGCTTCTGGCTCAACGAAAATCGGGCTAACCCGAAAGCCGCTTACGAAGAATTCATGGAAGTTGCTCGGGCGGTTGATGACGAATTCGACTCGGGTTTCCGTCACGGTTTTGAAACAGATCGGGGGTACGTTTATTTGAAGTACGGCAGACCGACTAATATCGTACGGCAGGAGAACGAGCCTTCCGCGCCACCCTACGAAATTTGGTCGTACAACGAGGTGAAATTGACGATGCAAAATAATGTCCGCTTCATTTTTTATAATCCATCGTTAGCCGCTGAAGATTTTATCTTATTGCATTCAGACGTGCGTGGTGAACGCCAAAACCCCCGGTGGGAAGTAGAACTCTACCGCGATTCCCCCACCGAAGGACCCGATGACTACTTCGGAGGCGAGGAAGTACGCGATAACATCGGTCGCCGCGCCCGCCGCTTATTGGATGATTATTGAACTTAATTTACCGACCGTTTTTATGAGAATACAGACTACATTCACCACCTCGCATCTGACTCACCTTCCTACGTGCTCCACTTGATCTGGCTCTAAGAGCGGAGCGAGTTGGTACCGTAGAAACAGCTGTGCCGTAGCCAAAACGTCTTTTTCGCAGTATACCGCAATCCGATCCACGTCACCATCTTCCCAAAATACGCGGCCCACCATACTGCCATCAATGTCATCTTTAGGAGAAGGAAAGCCAAGGGTAGCAGCCAGTAATTTCAGGGAAGTATAGGCTTTATAGTCGCCGAACTTCCAGAGTTGCATAGTATCCAGTAGATGCTTAGTCTCCCAGGGTTTTTTGCCCG
>JBCDIR010000223.1:0-5525 GCA_038748735.1 Bacteroidota bacterium
ACTGACCACAAATACCTACTACGACGCTGGTATATTTACAGTAGAGTATTTCTGGCTAAATGGCTCTTACGGTAGGTATGGTCTTTGTATTGATGATGATCGGCAAGATAACGTTACAACGGATAATAATGGTAACTCACGTATCAAGTTACCAAACATGAACGTCTGCTGGCAGGGTAATGGGATTTGGTTCGACTTTTGCACACAGTGCAACGATTGTAACAACTCCGCAACGAGTCCTCAGGGGCGTTGGTGGAAATACAACGAACTATTTGATTCGGGGGACCTAGCACCTTTCACTTCGGTAAGCTCACCATTTCCAGTTGATTTACAGTTTATGATGACGGTTGGCTGTTCATTTGAGACGAACTACGGGTGTGGCGCGGATGAATCACAGTAAGCTGTATTATTTCCGCCTTTTTCATTAACCTAAAAAATCTATTTTATGAAAACATTATCATTATTTGCTGTCCTTACGGCTGTTCTTCTTGTGACTTTGAGTTGTGAGAAAACCAGACTAGTCAGTACTAACGAAAACGTGTTCTTTGATTTGGTAGACGGTGATGCCTCCTTTCGGTCCCAGATGGGTGATTACGAAGCCTGGTTTACAAACCCTGCGGGTTATCAAAATGTTACTTGTTTTTCTAACAGTCTGTACTACCCCGTAAAGAGCTGTAGATGTGGAGGCTACACCCAAGCTAACCTGCACTCCGAAGATCGCCTAGACTTGTTTTTTGTCAACGACTTGTCTAACCGTACTTTTATGGACTATGATCGTGCTGAACAGAATACCTTCATTGATGACAATAGTGGGGAGGAAGTAACCTTTAAATTCGTAGAGCAAGAAAAGGAGATATACAAAGAAACGCTGTATCTGCCACAAGACATTGAGGTAGACCTGGCAGCCTCCCAAATTGTTCAGTATGATCAATCTAACGTTGGTCAACTGAGTTTTGGGCAACCGCTCTACCTAAAGGCTGATCCGCAGAATACCGCAGGTTTGCTGATCAGCATGTCCTACCGAGGTCTTAGCTTGAATGCTACGCTGGACGACATTCAGGATAGTGATGCGGAGGCTGAATCCATTCTTCGCTACCTCTACGTACCCGAAGACAATGGAAGGGTAGACTTTCCCGAAGGCTTTTTTAACGGTGTGCCGGACCAGGGGATGTTTACACTACAAATCAACCGTGCCAACTATAAGCTGTTCGATCTGGACGGCGAACTTAACAAACTTACCACAAGTAAGAAGCGGCAGCTAGATCTAGCGCTGATGCGGTAGTTTGCCGGGCAATATCTCGAAGAATTATAATAATAAAGATTACCAGGTCGGATGCGCAGCGTTTGACTTGGTTTTTTATTTGTGCAAATTTACGGCGCCCGTCTCAGGTATCATCGGTATTACTCTCCCACGAGAGTTCGTAAGCCGTATCTGCCAGTCAAGTCAGGCAGGTCCGAGCAGTAGCATACGTGGAATAATTTTGATTCGTAGCTAAAACGCATTCTAATTCGCGTCAATCACCTTTCCAATCTTTTGTCGCACCCAACACCAACAACTTTTGAGTCCTCCACGAATGAACCCTATCTTTGGGAGAAAAGATATAGTTATGTGCTACCGTCCGCTATTTTTTGCTTTGCTGAGTATCATTTTAACGTCTTGTCAAACCGACTTGGGGTCTCCTCCTCCGCACGAACCAGAAGAAAATCGGCAAGTGCCTAACGACTGGCTCTTCCGCCAGCGAGCGTACCCCTCCGGAGAATTGGACCTAGCCGCTTACCGCAAAGCGGCGAACCAGTACCAAGCACAACGACAGGACCAACTGTTGCAAAAAGACCTCAGTACTACCCCTTGGCAATTCGATGGTCCCACCAACGTAGGCGGGCGCGTGACGGATATTGAGGTGATCCCCGGTACGCCGGAAACCGTGCTTGTCGGGGCGGCTTCGGGAGGTATTTTCCGCACGACGGACGGAGGCCAAAGCTGGGCTGCCACCTTCGACGACCAACCGACGCTGGCCATCGGCGACTTAGCTTTAGCACCCAGTAACCCCCAAATTGTCTACGCCGGAACGGGCGAACCCAACGCGGGCGGCGGCTCGCTAGCCTACGATGGGCTGGGTATTTATCGCTCGGCGGATGGCGGTCAAACTTGGGAAGCCAAAGGACTCCCCACAGTCGGGAGTGTAGGACGAGTAGCCGTTGACCCCACCGATGAAAACCGGGTCTACGTAGCCGCTATGGGAACCTTATTTGCCAATAATTCCGAGCGGGGCATCTACCGCAGCACCAACGGCGGGGAGGACTGGGAGCAAGTCCTCTTTCTGAGCGACAGTACGGGCGGTATTGACCTAGCCATACACCCCAGCGCGCCGCTTACCATCTTCGCGGCCATGTGGGAACGGGTTCGCCGGCCCAATCGTCGTAGCTATAACGGCCCTACTTCGGGCATTTACCGCAGCACGGACGGCGGAGACACGTGGCAGGAATTGACCAACGGTTTGCCGACCGATCCCTTCTTCAAAGGCCGTATCAGTATCACCATTGCGCCTAGCGACCCCAACCGCATGTACGCTGGTTACGTGGCCGAAACGGGCGATCTAGCTAAGATGATGCAATCCAACGACGGTGGCGACACGTGGCTAGAGATGTCAATCAACAACCTCGGAACGGTACCTTTTGATTGGTGGTTCAACCGCTTAGTAGTAGCGGGGGACGACCCCGATCGGCTCTACTACATCGGTTTTAACCTCAATCGGTATTTCCCCACCAGCGCCAGTTGGTCCCTCACGTTCAACGGGGTTCACGTCGATCAGCATACGCTCTGGATTGACCCTACGGACAGTGACCGGATGCTACTCGGCAACGACGGTGGCGTTTATTACAGTGAAGATGGTGGTACGACTTTTGCCAAGTGGAATAATTTGCCCATCACCCAATTCTACACCAGCGAGGTCGATTTCCAAAACCCCACACGGCGCTACGGCGGCACACAGGACAACGGCACTAACCGGACACTCACGGGCAGTACCGACGACTGGAACCGCATCTACTTCGGCGATGGCTTCCGCGTCCTAGTCGATCCGGTGGATAATCAGTACGTTTATGCTTCTTTCCAGCGGGGTAATATTGCCCGTTCGACGAACGGAGGGGGTAGTTTTTCGGCGGCCATTGATGGTTTGGAAGAAAGTCGCCGCAACTGGTATACGCCTTACGTATTGGACCCCGCCAATCCTGAGCACCTCTACCTGGGGGCCGAGCGGGTCTACCGTTCCGTAGACCGGGCGGCTTCTTGGCAAGCCATCAGTCCCGACCTGACCAACGGTGACCAAAGCAGTAGCGGTATCACTTACGGTACCATCACGTCACTGAGTGTTTCTCCGCTCAGCAGTGACGTGATTTGGGTAGGAACAGACGATGGGAACGTTTGGTACACCACCGACGGCGGCAACGACTGGCAAAGCGTTTCCACGGACCTCCCCAACCGCTGGGTAACGAGTATCACCGCCGACCCCAACGACCTGGACGGTGCGTACCTCACTTTTTCGGGTTTCCGCTTTGGCGAAAATATTGGTCACGTCTACCGCACCACTAATCTTGGTGGATTTTGGCAAAATTATAATGGCGACTTACCGGATATTCCGGTCAACGATCTAATCGTTCATCCGAATAATGGCACCTTGTTTTTAGCTACGGACTTGGGCGTTTATTATACTGATAATGATGGCGTCAACTGGCGGCCATTGGGTACGGGTCTTCCTCCCGTTGTCGTTAGTGATTTGACGCACCACCTGCCTACGGAGACGCTCGTGGCGGGCACCTACGGGCGTTCCATGTGGTCCATTAACGTGGATACGGAGGTAAATTTACGAGCGGTCAACACCCTGAACATCGACTGGCGGATAGCGCCGAACCCCGTACGGGAGCAGGCAGAAATCATCCTAAAACTACCACGAGCTGGGCAGTACACCCTAGCACTTTTTGACCTTCAGGGACGGTTATTGCACACCCTGCACCGAGGCTATTTCCCAAAAGGGGAACAACGTATCAGTTGGTCGGCAGGCAACCTAGCGGCTGGTAACTACGTGTGCCGACTGTGGCAGGGCCACGATCACAGTAGCCGGAGAGTGGTGGTGCAGTAGACCTAGTTGGGGCGCTGGAAGGAAGTATATTACATACTAAAGTACTTCCAAGCAGCCCAACGGCCGTTGACGAGTTGTTTATGCTCTTCGCTACTCCCGCTGCAACGCATCCACCGGATTAGCCGTGGCCGCCCGCCAGCTCTGCCCCGCGATGGTGACAATGGCGATGAGCAAAGCAACGAGACCCGCCACCGCAAAAACGGTCCACGACAAGGAGATACGGTAGGCAAAATCCGTCAGCCAACGCTGGGCCAGCCAGTAAGCGAGCGGCGTGGCCAGGAAGATGGCCACGACAATGATGCCCACAAAATCGCGCGAAAGGGTATAGATGATCTGGGCGACTGAAGCGCCCAAAATTTTACGGATGCTGATTTCTTTGGTACGCTTAGCGGCAGCAAAAGCGGCTAGCCCCAGCAGTCCTAGAACGGAGATACAGATCGTCAGTAACGTAAAGAGTTGGACAATCTGCGTCGTACGCTGCTCCGATTCGTAGAAGCTGCGGGCGGTTTGGTCCAGGAATCGGTAATCGAAAGCCGCCTCGGGGAGGTGCTGTTGGAAAGCTTGTTGTAGAGCAGGCAAGACCGTTTCCAGTTGGCCATTTTCGACCTGAATGAGCAGTTGGTTGGTATTCGCATAGTCTCCGTTGTGGAAGGCGTAGGCACCAATGGGATGGTGTAGCGACTCGAAGTGGAAGTCCTTGACCACACCAACGATTTGGGTGTTGTTTCTAAACAAATTACGCGCATCTTGACCGATGGCAGCCTGTGGATCGTCGTAGCCGAGTAAGCCGGCGAAGTGTTCATTAATCACCACGTCAACGATGGTGTCGCCCTCCGGGCGCTGGCGGAGGAAGTGGCCTGCCAATAATTTCAAATCCAGCAAGTCTTCCGCCCCCATCTGTACTTGATTGGCACTCACCCCGTGGTATTTGCCCTCTTCGGTGGGGTCACTAACGGAATAGCCGCTCGTGCTGATTCCCGGATAGGACTGCGTACGCGTAACTGCCCGTACGCCCACCAGTTGGCCAACGGTGGTTTCCAATCCTTGCTTGCCCGCCTGGTTGCGTGACCCCGCTAAATTCACCGATAGCACGGAGGCCGAGCGGTATCCCAACTGTTGATCGCCCAGAAAACGGATCTGCTGCTGCAAAACCAGCGCCAACGACACCAAGCCAATACAGACGACGAATTGTCCCAACACCAGCGCTTTACGCAAATGCCCCTGCGCCCGCTGCCGCTGGTAGGTCGAGAGCATCAAGTCCTTTACTTTCAGCACTCCTAACGCCAGCGCCGGGTACGTGCCCGCTGCCAGCGTGACGATTAACCACAGCGTCGGCAATGCCCAAGCCCAAACCGACGGTGGTAATTGCCCCAGCACTAACTGCCG
>JBCDIR010000224.1:0-5521 GCA_038748735.1 Bacteroidota bacterium
GATATGGATACCATAAGTACGAATGATGAGTTAACTACCCTAACGGAACCAACCCCGGCGATCATTTATGACCTCAATGGCCGAGTGGTCCTGACTCAGATAACGCAAAGTGAGCTGGACGTTAGCGTGCTGCCCACTGGTTATTACGTGCTGTCCTTTGTGTCTAAAGGCGAACTACAATCCGTTCCATTTGTGAAATCCTAGTTATGCGAGTAAAAAGTTGAGTGTGACTTCTCGTAGGTCCTTGGAGGATGAGGACTCCCAAATTAGGGAGAAATCTCCTCTTTGTAAAGATCGGAACGCTAAGAATTATAGCGACCTCGGATAGGTCGGACCTATGTAACATCTTTCGACTAAACCGCATCGACTTCGGAGAAGTCGCACGAAAGTTCATGATTTTTGTATCTCCAACTACAACAAGAGGTGCGACCTACCAACTTATACGTCTCACCTTTGTAGGCAACCATAGATAAAATCCCCGCGACCTAGGAGAAAACCTGCCTAATAGGTGGTAGGTCTAACCCGATTTAGTACTCAATTCGCATTAATTATCAAACACAAAAATCCCTCCTGCACCACAATTGCACAGGAGGGAAGAGGTTCAATTAATTACTGATCGTTAAGTCACCGATCTATTCCGGTAATAATACCGCATCAATAGCGTGTACGACACCGTTAGTTCCTTGTACGTCCGTGGCGATGATACCTGCGGTACCATCGGAGGCGGTGGTGATGGTTGGCGTACCTGCCGTGAGGTCAATGGAGAACGTGCGACCCTCGAAGGTCGTGACGGGAGCATCGTCCACAATTTGCGCAGCGCGTACGTTTGCGTTGGCAATTACGTGGTAGCTGAGTACCGTTTCCAATGTCTCGCGTGGAATATCAGCTAGCGTATTCCACTCTGGTACCGCGGCTAGCAAATTTTCAAAAGCGGTGTTCGTCGGGGCAAAAACCGTAAACGGTCCGTCGCCGGAAAGGATGCCCACGAAATCCGCCTGCAAGTCGGTGCGGGTGAGTGCGGCTATTAAGTTGCTGAACATAGGATTAGATAAGGCCAAAGTCACTACGTTGGCAGGGTTGATCACTTTGTCAACGGTATGAATGACGCCATTGTCTACCTCCGTATCGGCGGCGGTAACGTCTACATCAGCGTTGATCTTTACGCCAGCACGCGTGTCAACGTATAAGTTGAGCGGTGCGTTGGGTGCAAATTCGGCTAAGGTTGGATAGTATTGATCTTCCAACTTGTCAGACATCTGCTTAGTACCTAATACGTGGTAAGATAGCACTTGGCGCAACGTAGCTACGGGTACGTCGTCGAGTGATTGGTAACCATTCTCGCTTAAGAAAGCCTCAAAAGCAGTGTTAGTAGGTGCAAATACGGTCAATTCCGCAGAACGGTCGTTCAGGGCATCTACGAGATCCGCCGCTTCCAGGGCGTCCACGAGTATACTAAACTGGGTATTGTCTTGCGCAAATTCAACGACGGTTGGATCCATTTCATCCTCTTCGCAGCTCACGAACAGCAAAGCGGGAACTAGTAGGAGCAGTACGCTCCAAGCATAATAATGCACTTTCATAATTCTTAGTTTGTAAAATTTGGTTTAAAAAGGTAGGACAGTCGATTTGGTGTTGACTGTCGGTGAAAGTTCGTCTTTAAAACGGACGCCGTTGGCAAATGTTCGCTTTAGTTGCGCGTATGGCCGTTGGCTGACAAAGCAGGGTTAAAGGCGCTGAGCGAGTAGGGGCGAGGTCTTGATTTGGTGTGCAACCCTTCGTTGCTAGTTTTGTCTTTAGGGTATAATTAAACTAGAAACGATCCATCCAACATGAGAAACTTATTCTTTTTCCTACTCGCTTTACTACTTTTTCAATCGTTCACTACGGCCCAGAGCTGGTGGGATAGTGGTATGAATGGCGAAGGTGCCCGCGTGGAGCGCACGCTTGATTTGCCCGAATTTTGGGGTATTACCAACACGATGAAAGCCGACGTATACCTTACGCAGGGCGCTACCCAATCCGTTACTGTGCAAGGGCAAGCTAATATTGTTGACCAGCTGGTACTAGAAGTGGAAAATGGCATCTGGAAGATCAAGCCTCAAAACCGCCTCCGCCGCTACGATAAACTGACCATTAATATTACGGTACCTAAAATGACTTACGTGGCCGTCAGTGGGTCTGGTGATATTTACACTTCCAACGCTTTCCGCCACGATGGGGCGGTAACCGTTACGGCTTCCGGTGCGGGCAATATTCAATTTGCTACTACGGCCAGCGATGTGGACGTTCGGATTTCTGGTAGCTCCGATATTCGCCTAGAAGGCTCCGCCAGCAGCATAAATGCTCGTATCTCCGGTTCGGGCGATTTGATGGCCGCTGATTTTGTGGTAGCCGAATGCGAAATCCGTGTGAGTGGCTCCGGAGACGTAGAGATTCATGCGAATAATCGCCTGGATGCGCGGGTATCTGGCTCGGGCGATGTATCCTATCGAGGACAGCCCAAGGTCTACTCGCGGGTCAGTGGCTCTGGTAACGTCTCCGCTATGTAGTTCTTTGCCGGGTGGGACGCATTGTAAACTGCTTGACTACGTTGGCAGTCCGGTGCGTCCTTCCATGCTATTGTGGTCAAGATTTTACGGGTGCCCAATCGTTGCACAACCCAACAATAATACCTACCTTTGCCGCCGATTCAGCGCAAGCTGTTTTGATACCAACATTTATCACTTCGCTGTAACTGATCCAGGTTGATCACTAACGGCAAAATTGTTTGTAATGGCAGTTTATCTTTCGAAAGAAAAGAAAGCGGAAATCTTCCGCGAGTACGGTGGCTCCGAGACGAATACCGGCTCTACCGAAGCACAAATCGCACTGTTTACCTTCCGCATCAAGGAATTGAGTAACCACCTCCAAGAACACCGCAAGGACCACGCTTGTCGCAAGGCCTTGCTGACGATGGTAGGTCGTCGTAAGCAAATGCTGACGTACCTAGCCAAGAAAGACTTGGAAGGCTACCGCGCCTTGATTGAGAAGTTAGGTATCCGTAAGTAATACAGCTAATCGAAGAGCGCTCTCACCCGAGGGCGCTCTGTTTTTATTTCATTGCGAACCATTTAGCTAACCCGACGCGCTTGGAGAAAGAACTACTAGAGGCGCGTCTCACTACCTGACGTGGTTGCGCTTCAAAAACACAAAATGGGACAAAAGAATCCTATCATTCAAACCTTTAATTTACCCGATGGCCGCGAAGTCGTCATCGAAACGGGTAAATTAGCTACGCAAGCCGACGGCTCCGTGGTAATACGCATGGACAAAACCATGCTCTTTTGCTCGGTCGTCTCCGCTACCAGCGTACGCGAAGGCCAGAGCTTCTTCCCGCTCTCCGTTGATTACCAAGAAAAATTTGCCGCTGCGGGCCGTATTCCGGGTAACTTTTTCCGTAGGGAGACCAAGTTGTCAGACTACGAAGTACTAACTTCTCGCCTAGTAGACCGTGCTTTACGCCCACTCTTTCCTGACGGTTATATGCACGATACACAGGTCATTATCAACCTAATTTCTGGTGATACGGATACGCCACCGGACGCCTTTGCTGCCCTAGCGGCCAGTGCAGCGCTGTCGGTTTCTGATATTCCTTTTGCGGGACCTATCTCCGAAGTACGCGTAGCACTCATTGACGGAGAATATCACGTCAATCCTAGCTACTCTGCATTAGAAGATGCCGAACTTAACATCATCGTCGCCGCTACCATGGACAACGTAATGATGGTAGAAGGGGAAGCCAAGGAGTGCTCAGAGGACGCTTTGGTGGAAGCCATTAAAGTAGGGCACGAAGCCATTAAGGTACAGTGCCAAGCCCAATTGGACCTAGCGCAACAGGTAGGCGAAAAAGCTACGGTCAAGCGCGAATTCGAAAGCCCCGAGATCGACGCGGAGATCAAAAAAATGGTCAAAGAGAAGATCGAAGCGGGCGTACTAGAAGTGGCGCGTGGCGAGCACAATAAGCAAGACCGCAAGCACGGTTTCAAAGCCGTCAAAGAAGGTCTGAAAGAGACGCTACTCGAAGAGAAAGGCGAGGAGTGGATGGAAGAAAACGGTAGCGAAGTCAGCTCTGCTTACAATAAGCTCCAAAAAGAGATCATCCGCGAGATGGTCCTGTCGGAAGGCAAGCGCCTCGACGGTCGTAAATTCGACGAAGTACGCGACATCTGGTGCGAAACCAGCTACCTGCCTTCCACGCACGGTTCGGCGATCTTCAACCGGGGCGAAACGCAAAGTTTGACCTCTTTGACGCTGGGTACCAAGACTGATAAAGTGATGGTAGACAAGGCACTCGGCCTGACGTTTGACGATTTCATTTTGCACTACAACTTCCCTGCTTACTCCGTAGGTGAGACCAAGCCTATGCGCGGTCCGGGTCGTCGCGAGGTTGGTCACGCTAATTTAGCGGGCCGCTCTTTACGCCAAGTATTGCCAGACGAAGTACCGTACACCATCCGTATTGTCAGTGATATTACGGAGTCTAACGGTTCGTCTTCGATGGCAACGGTTTGCGCCGGTGCGCTGGCATTGATGGACGCGGGTATCCAGATCAAAGCACCCGTATCAGGTATTGCGATGGGAATGATCTCCGACGGTAAACGTACGGCTATCCTGTCCGACATCCTCGGTGACGAAGATGCGCTCGGTGATATGGATTTCAAGGTAACGGGTACCGAAAAGGGAATTACCGCTTGCCAGATGGACATCAAGATCGACGGACTACCGTACGAGGAGTTGACCAAAGCACTGGAGCAAGCCCGCGAAGGCCGCCTGCACATCCTTGACGAAATGGCCAAGGAACTGGCCGAGCCGCGCGAAGACCTCAAGCCGCACGCGCCACGTATCGTACAGGTGAAGATAGAGAAGTCCTTCATCGGTGCCGTGATCGGACCGGGTGGTAAGGTCGTTCAAGAACTCCAAGCCGAAACGGGTACGGTCATCAATATCGAAGAAGTGGACGACTGTGGTGTAGTAAGCATCGCTAGTAACGATAAAGAAGCGATTGATAAAGCCGTGGCCGCGATCAACCGCATCGCCTTCACCCCTAAAGTAGGGGAGGTGTACGACGCCGTGGTGAAGACCATAATGCCTTACGGGGTGTTTGTGGACTTCAACGGTCGCAGTGGCTTATTACACGTTTCGGAAATCAGTCACGAGCGCGTAGAAAACGTAGAAGACGTCTTCGAAGAAGGCGACGAAGTACGCGTCAAGCTCATCGACGTGGACAATCGTACGGGTAAGTTGCGCCTTTCGGCCAAGGCCTTACTTGCGCGCCCGGATGGTACCATGCCAACGGACGAAGAGTACGCTCAGCGCCGTGAGCGTGGCGGTGACCGTCGTGGCGGCGGACGTGGCGGTGATCGTCGCGGAGGTGGAGATCGCCGGGGTGGCGGTGGACGCCGTCGCTAGTCGTACGCACGATCGTGCTTTTACTAGACAGACATCCCGAATTTTCGTTTGCACGGAAATTCGGGATTTTTTA
>JBCDIR010000225.1:0-5510 GCA_038748735.1 Bacteroidota bacterium
CAGTAATTAGCTTTTGCCCAAAAGTACGCATTAACGCGCTACTCGCCCACCACAAGGCTGACGGCTGGCTGACACCATACCATCAAACCACTCATCTATGCGATTGCGATTTGCTTTACTCCTCTTTTTTTTCGTAATAATTTTTACAACTGTTCATACCCAAACCACCGACAACATCCTCTGGGCTGGCGTACAAGTCAAACAAAACTTGGGAGAGCGGACCAACTGGGCCGTTAAACCCATCCTGCGGCTCAACGAAGATTTATCCGCTTACGAGAACTGGTCGATCGACCTGTCCGTCACACACCGCTTCGCAGACCGACTGTCCGTACGCTTTCTGCACCGTACCTGGTTTATCCCCGAGCAAACGGACCGCCATTTCTTCTGGCTTGACCTCATTCACAATCAGCCACTCGGCCCGTTCAAGTGGAGTAATCAACTACGGCTCCACTACGCTGCCGACGTTAAGGAGCGGGTAGACGGTGACTTTATTCGTTTTCAGTCACAATTTATGTTCACCAAACTCGGAAAAGTCAAGCCATTCGTAGGCGTAGAACCCTGGTTCCAGATGGGCGATTTCCAGCAGTGGCAACGCATCCGCTACCAGGGCGGTATCCGCTACCAACTGAGCCAACGGTGGTCCGTGGCGGGTGTGTTGTGGCGGGAGGTTTGGTGGAACAATGCCCCCGACCCCGTCTTCAACATTTGGGTCGTC
This sequence comes from Bacteroidota bacterium, assembly GCA_038748735.1. Taxonomy (GTDB): domain Bacteria; phylum Bacteroidota; class Bacteroidia; order Chitinophagales; family Saprospiraceae; genus Lewinella. The sequence goes on from JBCDIR010000225.1 coordinate 716, forward strand.
AGCTTAAATTATCAACTTCCGACGGCGAAGGATTAAGCGATTACCGCGCGGCCAATACTCTGGTACTGAAAACCGTGCTCGGCCATCATGTCCAGGTCGTAGAGGTTACGTCCGTCGAAGATGAGGGGTTCGCTCAGCAGTTCTTTCATTACCTTAAAGCTGGGGGTACGAAAAACGCTCCACTCCGTAGCAATGGCCAGGGCATCCGCGCCGATGAGCGCCTCGTATTGATCTTCGGCAAAGAAAACTTTATCGCCAAAAACGGCTTTGACGTTGTCCATCGCTTCGGGGTCAAAAGCACGGATTTTAACGCCCGCTTTCAGTAATGCCTCAATGGTATACACTGCCGGTGCCTCGCGGATATCGTCCGTGTTGGGCTTGAACGCCAACCCCCACAGGGCAACAGTTTTACCTTTCAGCGCATCGCCGTAGTGAGCCGTAATTTTATCAACCAACCGCATCCGCTGTTTATAATTAACGGACATTACGGACTTCAGAATACGGAAATCGTATTCGTATTCTTCTGCCGTTTTGGCCAAGGCCTGCACATCTTTAGGAAAACAGCTACCGCCGTAACCGACGCCCGGAAAGAGGAAGCGTTTACCAATCCGCGTATCGCTACCCATGCCGCGGCGTACCATGTCGACATTGGCACCAACCTGCTCGCACAGGTTAGCAATTTCGTTCATGAACGTGATGCGGGTAGCCAGGTAGGAATTAGCTGCGTACTTGGTCATCTCCGCCGAACGCTCGTCCATCATAATGATGGGATTCCCCTGACGCACGTAGGGTTGATAGAGTTGCTCCATCGTCTTGCGCGCTTTATCCGAATCGGTACCGATGACGACTCGGTCCGGTTTGAGGAAATCGTCCACCGCTACGCCTTCGCGTAAGAACTCGGGATTGGAAACCACGTCGAACAGGTCCGTCGACAAGTTTTTAGCCAGCGCTGCGTGGACCAATTCTGCCGTCCCGACGGGAACCGTACTCTTGTCGACGATCACTTTATAGTCGGTAATCAGCGTGCTGAGCTGTTTGGCTACGCCCAATATATAGGAAAGGTCCGCCGAGCCGTCTTCGCCCGGAGGGGTGGGCAGGGCCAGAAAGATAACTTGTGCATCTTTGATGGCTTCCGCCAAATCCGTGGTGAAGGTCAAACGGCCCTGACGCGTATTACGCTCAAACAACTGCTCCAAACCCGGCTCGTAGATGGGCACCTCGCCCTCCTGCATCCGCTTTACTTTTTGCGCATCAATATCTACGCAAACTACTTGGTTGCCCGTTTCGGCAAAACAAGTACCCGATACTAAACCTACGTATCCGGTACCGACGACAGCTATGTTCATTTCTTTGTTTTTTGGAGTCCCTTGCAAAGGACCACAAAGGTAAGTAAATCCCTATATTTGGCAACTCTTATCTTTGTTCCAACCCAGGCTGGTTTCACCCGCTAAACCGAACCGTTCGTCACCAAATGTTTGCTGTTTTTCGCTCCATCTATCATTCTTTTCCCGTGCAGCTCCTTTTGCTGCACTTGCGGAGCAATTTGCTCCTGCTCACCATCTGGGCGCTGTTGCTCCTGTTGATGTCGGGGCGATTGGGTAAAAAACTGGGGTTTCAGTACCTTTTTCTGGACCCAGAATATTTGGGAGGGGTTCATTTCTGGAGCTTTTTTAGCGTTGGGCTGGCGCTGGGTGGCTGCTTCGCCAGTTGGAACCTGACTACTTATCTGCTCACGGCCCAACACTTCCCTTTTCTAGCCAGCTTGTCACGACCTTTCCGGAAATTTTGTATCAATAATTTTCTACTCCCGCTCGCTATCGGCTTGTTCTACTTGGTGCTCATCGGCGTATTTCAATTCAACTACGAAGACACTAGCCTTGGTCAAACGCTGGGGTATCTATTAGCCGTCTTGCTCGGTAGTGGTGCGGTCATCGGTATTTTTGTGCTCTACTTTTCCTACACCAACCGCGATATTTCTTATTATCGTCACTCGGCGGGTGACGTTCCGCCCAATCTCCGACCGCTCGCCATCGTTCCCGGCCAACGCAAAGCGGACTTAGATTACATCAAACTGGACCAAAACCGCATGCCCGTACGTACGTACTTGGGCGAGAACCTTAAAGCACGGCTGGTCCGTAGCGTAGCCCACTACGAATCAAGTTTGCTACTCAATATTTTTAAACAAAACCACCTCAACGCCCTCGCGCTGCAACTCATCGTGATGATGGTCCTCCTCATTCTGGGGTATCTCGTTGACTGGAAGGTCTTCCGCATTCCTGCTGCGGCTAGTATTCTGATTTTGTGTAGTGTACTGATTGCTTTCATCGGTGCCCTGACGTACTGGTTTGCCGAATGGCGGGCCTTCGTGATTATTTTACTACTGATTACCATCAATTATTTCACTTCCTTCGGACCATTTAACCACCCTAATTTAGCGTATGGTCTCAACTACCACGCGGCCAAAACGACTTACACCTACCCCGACTTGCAGGCGCTGACCACCCCCGAAAAAGTGGCAGCAGACAAAGCAAAAACGCTGCAAACCCTCCACAATCGCCTCGAACGCCTGGGTCCCGAACGGTCCAAACCCAAGCTCGTTTTGCTGTGCGCCAGTGGCGGCGGACTCAAGGCGGCGACCTGGAGCACCCACGTCCTGCAACAAGCCAACCAACTAACGGAAGGCCGACTGCTAGACCATACCATACTCCTGTCCGGTGCTTCGGGCGGAATGCTAGGCATGGCCTATTTTCGGGAACTTCACTTACGGCAACAGACGCAAACGGCTCCGGTGATTGACGCTATTAGTGCCGATTTACTCAACTCCGTTGCCTTTACCATTGTGACCAACGACCTGTTTCTGCCCTGGCGACGTTTTTCCTACGGTGGCCAGCAGTACTTTCGGGATCGCGGCTACGTTTTTGAACAGCAATTCAGTGAAAATACGGACGGTATATTAGACAAACCGCTGTCGGCGTACCAACAACTCGAAGCCAGCGGACAGATTCCCCTGCTGTACCTCAGTCCGACCATTCTCAACGACGGGCGTCAAATGCTCATTTCCCCCCAGCCCATCAGTTTTATGATGGCCCCACCGGTGGGTTTGGCACAACCCGACGTCTACGAAATCGACGCCGTAGATTTCCGGGCGTTGCTCCGTCACCACCAACCCGACAGCCTACGGTTTTTGTCCGCTTTGCGGGCCAACGCCACCTATCCGTACATTCTGCCGACCATGCACTTACCGACCAGCCCACAGTTGGTGCTGGCCGACGCGGGTTTTCGGGATAATTACGGTATCCAGGTGGCCACCCGCTTCATTCAGGTCTTCCAGGATTGGATTAAAACGCACACTAGTGGTGTTGTTTTAGTGCAATTGACCAGTTCGGAAAAAATTGAGCAGATTACAGAGTTAGGTTCCCAGGGCGTCATTGAGTCGCTTTTCAATCCGCTGGGAATTGCCAATAAAACGCTGGACGTACAGGAGTTTAACCACGATCATTCGCTAGGCTTCATCCACGCCCTCCTCGGTGACGAGTACTTTGAAGTCGTACGCTTCATCTACCGACCCATCGATGAGCAAAAGTTGGCCGCCTCCGTCTCTTTTCACCTGACGGATAGCGAGCGTAAAGACGTGCTCCGTTCACTAGCGCTTTCTCATAATCAGGCTAGTCTACGGCGGCTGCAAGTACTCCTAGCAGAATAGCTTCTAGCTCGCCAGCATTTGCAATGCGCTGTGTAATGTCCGCAAGGCTCCGACTTACTAGCTTCAAAGCATAAGTAAATTTTACCTAGCCCACCAGCGCCGCCCGCTGCTGCACAATATTATCCGCTTGCAGATAGTCATCGTATTCCATGAGGCTATCAATCATGCCCGTCGGGAAAATTTCGATGATGCGGTTAGCGACCGTCTGCGTCAACTGGTGATCGTGCGAAGTGAAGATCATATTGCCCTTGAAGTCCTTCATCGCCTCGTTCAGCGCCGTGATAGATTCGAGATCCAAGTGGTTGGTCGGCTCGTCTAGCAGAATCAGGTTGGGGTGGGCCAACATGGCCTTGGCCATCATGCAGCGCACTTTTTCCCCACCGGACAATACGCTGGACTGCTTGTAGACCTCTTCACCGGAGAAGAGCATCCGGCCCAGGAAGCCGCGGATGAATTGCTCATCCTTGTTCTCCGAATATTGCCGTAGCCAGTTGATGAGGTCCTGCGATTGGTCGCCCTCGAAGTAGCGGTGATTTTCGTTGGGTACGTAGGCGCGGGTGATCGTCTGACCGTATTCGATGGTGCCGCTATCGGCTTCTACCTCGCCGGCTAGGATTTCGTAAAGCGCCGTCAGGGCAGCACTTTCTTTACTGATGAGGGCTATCTTTTCGCCGTGGTTGATGACGAAGGAGACGTTACTGAATAGCAGATTGCCGTTTTCGTCGCGCTTGCTGAGGTTATCAACGCGCAGGATTTGGTCACCCGGTTCGCGCTCCGGCTGGAAGTGGATGTAGGGGTACTTACGACTAGAGGGCTTGATCTCCTCTAGATTCAGTTTCTCAAGAGCTTTTTTACGCGAAGTGGCCTGCTTCGACTTAGAGGCATTGGCCGAGAAGCGCTGGATAAACTCCATCATTTCCTGGCGCTTTTGCTCCATTTTCTTGTTCTTATTGGCTAACTGCTGCGCCTTCAGCTTACTCGATTCGTACCAGAAGGTGTAGTTACCCGTGTAGATATTGATCTTCTGGAAGTCAATATCCGTGATGTGCGTACACACCATATCGAGGAAGTAGCGGTCGTGCGAAACGACCG
>JBCDIR010000226.1:0-5506 GCA_038748735.1 Bacteroidota bacterium
GATAGTTCCCACAAACTCTCCACCTATCTCCTCGAAGCGCATGCCCTCAGGAATGGTATCCGTCAGCACCACGTCGGTGAGCGGCAGAAAAGAACGATTGATAATGTTCAAGAAGTAAGTCACCTCATCGTCCGTACAGGTGGCCACCAGTGGTTCAGCACTGTAAAAAATGGACAGGCTGTACGGACAAGAGCAACCATCCGACGCGAGCGCAGACGGTCCAGTCGCAACGGAATTGGCCGCGCCCGTTTGGAGGTTGATACGGATTAAGCGATTGTCGAGTGCGCTGTTACCACTAGCTTGCGAGCCGTAACCGTACAACACACCATTGGCGTTGAAAAACAGGCTCCCTACCCGCGTCATGCCCAGACCTACTGGTCCGATGGGGGTGACCATTCCCACGTTGGGATCGTCAAGATCGATGTTGATGGCCAGTAAAAAACCGCCCGTAGAGAGCGGCAGCAAATCGGGATCAAAATTTCCCCTTCCCTGCACCGCGTAGGCCGTAGTAGGGTCGTTCGGATCAATGGCAAAATCGTCGAGGCGGGTGGTAAAAGGGTCACTATTGCCGGAAGCGGGACTCCAAAACAGGTCGATGCGTTCTTCGAGCGCAAAGTTCTCCAGTACGCTGAACACCAATAGTTGGTTGAGTCCGTTATCGTGGCAGAGGTAGCGACCATCCGGTGAGCAATCTCCGGCGTAAGCTGCTAGTTCGCTGACAATGGGAACCGTACCAACCACCGCAAAACTTCCGTCGGAGCGCAACTGCACCACCGAATTAGTGTTTTTGCGTACGCCGTACAAAAAATTGTCGCCGGGATTGAATCCAATGGCGTTGAAATCCTCTCCGAAATGGGTGGAGACCGGTAGATAACCGATGGTAAAAAACGGTCCAAAGTCAACGGTAAACGTACGCATAGCTGCAGTCGTATTCGCACTCATTACAAGGCGACCATCGCATTTGTACGTCTGCCCCGTGGCAGTTTGTAACATCCAAAGGCCCAGGCATAATAACGCTAATAAACGCACGGCTTTCGTCATCTCCTCCAGTCATTTTATAGTGGGTCAAAAGGTAAGCAAATCGGTACAAAGATAAGGACGAACTGCAGTCGCGTAGGTTGCAGAAGCAGCGATCAGTCGAACGCGACAAATTTTCGGTTAAAATTTTGCCAAGCAGAAGAATTCTCGTTATTTGTCGCAGGAGTAAATCTTACTATCATGCAAGCACCTTCCGAACGCTGGGGTGAACTGTTCGTCGCCGTACAAAGCCAGCACGTCTTTCCCGACGGCAAGACCTTCGTAGACTGCGAACCCAAGATGGCAGCGGAGGTTATTCTGGCCGCTTATGCGCAAGCAAAAGAAAAGTCCGATTTCGACCTCAAAGCTTTCGTGTTGAAATGGTTTGACCTTCCCCCTTCCTTTTCCTCCGGCTTCGAGGCGGACGCCCGGCGTTCGATGTCGGCGCACATCAGCGCCCTCTGGCCCGTACTGACGCGTCAACCCGACCAAGCAACGGATGGTAGCCTGCTGCCCCTACCCTACCCCTACATCGTACCAGGCGGGCGTTTTGGTGAAATTTATTACTGGGACAGCTACTTCACCATGCTGGGCTTGGTGGTGGATGGCGAGTGGGAAATGATCGAAAACATGGTGCGCAACTTTGCCCATTTGATCGACACGGTGGGGTTCATCCCCAACGGGAACCGGACGTACTTTTTGACGCGTTCGCAACCGCCCTTTTTTGCCTGTATGGTAGAGCTACTGGCAGAACACCGGGGGGAAGAGCTACTACTCGAATTTTACCCCCAGCTCCAACGCGAGTACGCTTTTTGGATGAACGGAACGGAGCAAGTACGGGCAACGAACGAACCCTACCAGCACGTTGTGCAGCTCGCCGACGGGCAACTCCTAAATCGCTACTACGACTACGGCGACTACCCCCGCGAAGAAAGCTACCGCGAAGACCTGGAAACCGCTGCCGAGGACGAACGCCCGGACGCCGTCATCTACCGGGAGCTGCGCGCGGGTTGCGAATCGGGTTGGGACTTCACCGCCCGCTGGCTGGCCGACGGTAAAACACTAGCCACCATTCACACCACGGATATTATTCCGGTGGATTTGAACGCCCTACTCTATCAACTAGAACAAACCCTAGCCGCCGCTGCTCAACTAGCGGGTGACCAAACACAAAGCCAGGTTTACACCCAAGCGGCCCGCGCGCGCAAAGCAGCCCTGCAAGCCTACTGTTGGGACAACGAAGAACACTTTTACCGCGACTACGATTTTCGGCAGCAAGCCTTTACCCCCGTCAAAAGTATGGCGGGCGTCTACCCGCTTTTCTTTAAAATGGCGGACTTTCAACAAGCAGAACGCGTGGCACGCGTGCTGAAGCGGGATTTCCTGGGCGAAGGCGGCTTTCGCTCCACCCTCGTCGCTACGGGGCAGCAGTGGGACGCCCCCAACGGCTGGGCGCCCTTACAGTGGATGGCCTACCGGGGACTCCTTAATTATAACCACCACGAACTGGCCCACGAAGCGCGCCGCCGCTGGCTAGCCAACTGCCAACGTACCTACGACCAACACACCAAAATGGTGGAAAAATACCGCACCGACGACCTAGACAGCGCGGCGGGTGGCGGAGAATATCCGCTCCAGGATGGCTTTGGTTGGAGTAATGGGGTGGCGCAGCGCTTTTTAGCAGAGGACAAATAAGATACTACAAAAACATGTACCAACTCACCACCGCCGCTTTAGGAAAATTCGAGACCCACACCATCCGCAGCGCCGACGGACGACAATCCTTGACTTGCGTTCCCGCGCGGGGCGGATTACTGACGAGCATCCGCTTAGACGGTACGGAGATTTTGGACGCTTACCAAACGGCCGAAGAGGTGGACTTCAACCGCTGGGGCAAGAGTGGCCTACTGTATCCCTTTCCCAATCGTTTGCGGGACGGGCGGTTTACGTGGAACGGACAAACCTACCAGTTTCCGGTCAATGACACGGACAATAACAATGCCCTGCACGGCTTTGGAATGGACCGTAATCTACGATTGATGGAACAGCAACTGGGCGAAAGCAGCGCAGCGCTTACACTCGTGGATAACTACCAAGGCGAGTACCCTTATTTTCCCTGGAAATTTACGCTGCGCGTTACTTATCAACTGCACGAAACGCAGGGATTCCGTATCCGGATGTCCGTAGTGAACGACGGCTTGGAAACTATCCCGTTTGGGCTGGGTTGGCATCCCTATTTCCAACTGGCGGAAACGGCGGCGGATTGTACCCTACAACTCCCAGCAATTGATCTCGTAGGGATCGACCAACGCATGTTACCGACGGGAAAGCGCTATGCGTATGAGGAGTTTACGGAACAACGCCTCCTCAACGCTACCAGACTGGATAACTGTTTTGCACTCCGCCCAACCGACGGTCGAGCCGAGGCTACCATTACGGGCAGCAAAGGGACGCTCCACTACTGGCAGGACGCCGCACAGAGCCCTTACCTGCAAGTATTTACGCCCCCTTACGGCAGCTCCATTGCACTGGAACCAATGACTTGTAATGTAGATGCGTTCAACAACCAAGAAGGACTCCGACGGCTCCCCCCCGGTGAAAGCATGGAACTGAACGCGGGCCTACTGCTGCTGTAACCGGAGAGCTATGAACGACCGAACATCCGCTATTTTACGGTCGTTTAATAGTAAAAAAGTATGCAAATTAACTCTTCTGCCAAGAACAGTCACGGCGCCATCACTAGTCTTACCACACTGTATAATCGCCACCAAACAGCGCAATCTGCTTACACGGAACTCTCGCAACAAAAGGCGATGGACGAGATCACTACACTCGTAAAAAGTCTGGCGGATTATCACCAGCATATCGTTACGGACTTGCGTCAACATTTACAGGACCTTCCCAGTGTTCCCACCAAACCTAACCAGGATATGCTGGAGGACACTACGAGCCTGTCCGACGCGGATTTAGCAAGTGCCTCCACCGCTGCTCAAACGTTCAAGGCCTACGAAGAAGAAATCCTCAATTTGTACAAAGGGCTACTCGACAACAGTGGTCTACCGGAAGGTATTCGGGAGCAAGTTCAACGGCATTCCGAACGCGTTACGGACGTCATTAGCAAGCTCGAACGCGTCAGTAAAACGGGTATAGAACGCGTTATGAGCGTATAAATTCACATTTTCCTAAAATCTATTATATCATGTTCCAACTCAGCTTATTCGCAGGTCTGTTGCTTACTTTTTGTTGCTTAACCAGTTGTCAAGAACCACCGCCACCAATGTCAGCGGAAGAACAATTGGAAACTGAAGCTGTCCGTACGGAGTACAAAGCCGTAACCGACACGCTACGCGTCAGCCCCGAATTAACCCATACGAAGCAAGATGCCGTAGAGGTGGAACTGGACACGTTAAATCAATAATTAAATTAAAAACTAACATAATGGAAACCTCCAATAAAACCAATCAACTGGATCGCGCAGCATCGCTTGAAAAACTCCGCGACGTAGCACATAAACAAACAGCGTTCTTGTGTACCCACACGCAACCCTATGAAATCAGCGCCCGTCCGATGATGACTCAACAAGTGACCGACGAGGGTAAGTTGCTATTTTTTGTGGGTATCGACCAGGATTCGGTGCTGCAAATTAAGCGCCAAAGTCAAGTTTCGGTATTGTACCACAATGGTAGTGACTACCTGAGCTTGCGTGGTACCGCACGTACGTACCGCAACCAAGAAAAAATTAAAGAACTGTATACGCCAGTGGCTAATGCTTGGTTCGACGGGCCGAATGACCCTAATCTGTTGCTACTCGAAGTAAACGTCGAGGACGCCCACTACTGGGGTACCGAAAATGGTACAATCACCACCTTATACAAGATGGCGAAGGCTGCCGTCACCGGTGAGGACGCAGATATAGGGACCTCAAAGGAATTGACGGTTTAAGACACTTTAACAACTCCAATAATTCGTGGTGGGTCAATCACTTTGCCAGTGGATAACCAAGGTTTGCTCAGGCTGAATAACGGTTGTGGCAACAGTTTTTCCTTGCAAAGATTGATTCACCACGCGTGGAGTGTAACCGTCGACATTGTGCCAATGGAGTGCATGTGATTCCGTGTGCTTATTTACGAGTACTGTGATAATTCCTACACTAGTTTGTAAATAGCGAATGCTAAGTTGCGGATAATATCCCTGTAACTGAACAGAGTACGTAGTTGATTTACCCAGCAGAGCCGTACACAACCAATCCGCTAGTGGACGCTCACCAAACTGTCGAGCGCCTAAACCCAAAAGGCTGGGTATCCAAATAATTGCTCCTCGTCCATACGGCTGACGCAGGCCGTAGCATACTTTATCCGCAGCAGCTATACACTCAGCAGATGAGCTGGGTTTTAATGTACCCTGCCACAGGTGAGCGGGCAAATTTCCGTGCGTCGTTTGCACATTAAAACTATCGGCCACGACCGCGAATCCACTCAATTGACCACCC
>JBCDIR010000227.1:0-5479 GCA_038748735.1 Bacteroidota bacterium
ATTCGATGGCTTTTTCTTCGTCCTGAGAAAAAATGCCGCCCCCGAGTCCGTAGCGACTATCGTTGGCAATGCGCATAGCATCTTCCGTATTCTTCGCTTTAATGAGCGCCGCTACGGGACCGAACAGTTCGTCATCGTAGGCGGGTTGACCGGGATCGACGTTTTCAATGACCGTAGCGGGGTAATAGAAACCGGGACCATCCGGTAGTTCCCCGCCGCAGAGTAAGGTAGCCCCTTTCCGCAGACTTTCTTGTAGCTGTTCGTGCAGTTCCTCGCGCAAATCTTCCCGCGCCATGGGGCCGATCTTGGCGGCTTCGTCCGTTGGGTCACCGTACTTGGCGGCTTTCATAGCCTTAACAAACGCTTTTTTGAAGTCCTCGTAAACGTCTGCTACGACGACAAAGCGCTTAGCGGCTACGCAAGTCTGACCATTGTTGAACAAGCGACCGCGCACACATTGCTCCACGGCGTTTTCAATATCGGCATCGGCCAGGACAACGTAAGCGTCATTACTACCCAGTTCCAAAACCGTCTTCTTGAGGGCCGCCGTAGCCTTTTTCCCAACGATACGCCCTGCCTCGGGACTACCCGTTAAGGTGACGCCGCGAACCAGATCGTGCGCAATGATTTTGTCTGACGTATCGTGGTCGATGACCAGTACGGTAAAGAGATCCTTAGGTAGTCCCGCAGCTTCGAATAATTCTTTGATGCGCAAGCCACAACCCGTTACGCTTTCGGCGTGCTTGAGCAGTACGCCGTTGCCCGCCATCAAATTGGCCACCGCGTAACGTACGACTTGGTAAACTGGAAAGTTCCACGGCTGGATACCGTAAACAACACCGATGGGTCGGTAGGCAACGATGCCGCGACCACCGCCGCTGAGTTGGCGCTCTTCGTTTTGTAGTTGACTTGGTGCGTGCTCAGCGGTGTATGTACAGATGCCCTGACACAATTCTAATTCCTGGTGACTTTGTTTCAACAACTTCCCCATTTCCTGCGTCATCAAACGGGCCAGTTCGTCAGCGTTTGCCTGGAGCTGCTCGCCGATGGCAGCAATAATCTTTGCGCGTTGTTCGGGTGTTTGTAAACGCCATTTTTTGAACGCTTCGTGACAGCGCTGTACGGCCGCAGTAGCTTCCTTTTCGTTCATCAACTCGTACTGTTCGAGTGTTTCGCCAGTAGTAGGATTAATCGTTTGAATTCGATTGTCAGTGAGGACTTCCATAATTCTATTTGGTTTTTATAATTTTCTAAACGTTGGGGGTTAGTGCTGCTCATCCAGGGGGGCTACGCCGTAGAGCAAATCATCATCAATATCTTGTTCGTTTTGGCCGTGCAGTACGGCTACGTCTCCGGTGGTCTCGAAGATGACGGCTTTGACGTCGGCTAGGTGCAGTGCATTGGCTTCGCGTAATTTGGCCATCAGGTCTTCTTTTGAGACACCGCTTTTGTCCAGATTTCGCTGGATTATCGTACCATTACGCATTAGCAGTAAAGGTTGATTGGAGGCAACTTTATTGAACCACTTGTTGCTTTTCATTAAGCGAGCGGAACCAACTTGTAACGCAACAATGGTGGCAATCGCTAGACTTCCCTGCCACCAGGTGGTTTTTTCACTCAAAATAGTCGACGCTAAAATGGACCCGATTGCAATCGTGCTCGCAAAATCGATGCTGGACATTTTCGCAAAAGTGCGCAAGCCCGCTACGCGCGTAACGACCAACGCGCTAACGAAAATGCCTAGACAGTTAGTAATGATTGCTAACCAAGTGGGTTGTGACATATAACGGGTTGTTGCTGGACCGATTAACTCGGCAGCCTTTCCTTTAAAGGACGTTAGCCCCGTCAGATGTTCGATTGGAAAATTAAAATGAGCTACCTGATTTTGAAAAAAGCAAACATTTACAATAGTATTAACAGTTGAACAAATGGCCTCAGCACTCTGCCATTCAATTACTTAACACTGCATACTGAAAGTAGAATGATGGTCGCCATTCCTCCAAAAAACACCATCTTAGGAAAATTACTAGGCCGTTTAGCCAAAGGAAGCGTCATTGGGGTAGACGCCATTCTGAAATGTTTTGGCGAACGTAAGCGGCAGTGGGCCAAGGTCTTAACGAAACGGATACGCTAGACACTATAACTCCCGCACCCAAATATTACGAAACGCCACCGGATTCCCGTGGTCTTGTAGTTTAATGGGTCCAGGTCCGTGGGGTGGATTTTTGGGTAAGCCAATATACTCCGTCGTACCCTTGATCTCTACGTGATCTTGCACGAGTACGCCGTTAATGAGCACCGTTAGACTACCGGAACGAACCTTTACACCATCATCATTGAACGCTGGGGCGTGGAAGATGATGTCGTACGTATTCCACTCCCCCACCGGGCGGAGCGGATTGACCAGCGGGACGTGCTGCTTGTAGACCGCCCCGGCTTGTCCGTTGGAATAAGTGCGGTTTTGGTAGCTGTCCAAAATCTGGACCTCGTAACGCCCTTGCAGGAATACGCCGCTATTGCCGCGACCCTGCCCCTCGCCCTTGATGTCACTAGGAGAACGCCACTCTAGATGAAGTTGACAATCGCCGAATGTTTTTTTGGTTTGTATATCGCCCGTACCAGCAGCGACGGTCAGGTGGTTGTTGGCTAAGGTCCAACCGACGGCTTTACCGTTGAGGTGTTCCCACTGTTCCGTATCCGAACCATCGAACAGGATGATGGCGTCCGTAGGTGCGGTACTGGCATCACCGGGTTGGATAGCGCGGGGTTCGGGTTCCCAAACTTCCGTGGCCACGGGATCGGTAATTTGTGCTTGCGCACTCAGAAAGGTAAGTAGTAGCGTGAAAAATGAAGCAAATCGCATACGTAGCTAATTTTGAGGACCAAAAAACGGAATTTCCGGGATAATCTTCTAGGATTAGTGCTACTTTTGAGGGTAACACCCAATTCTTTATGAGTCAGCTCGTAATTAAGACCGGAGACATCGCCGCAGCCGTGGCCTTGTCCGAGCGTATTCCTGAATTTATTCATCCACCACAGGCTAAGGAATATACCCGCCGCCTCAGCAAGGTGCCCCACCTCATCCTAATTGCTTACGACCAGGACCGACCGGTAGGTTTTAAAGTCGGCTACGAACGGGACGGTCATTTCTACTCCTGGATGGGCGGCGTATTACCCAGTTGCCGACGGCGAGGGGCGGCGCTGCGTTTAGCGGAAGCACAGGAGACCTGGGCACGGGAGCAAAAGTACAATAGCGTTACGTTCAAGACGCGCAATCAGCATAAAAACATGCTCGTTTTTGCCCTACGGCGTGGCTTTGACATTATCGGTTTTAAAGAAAAAGAAGACATCACAGCCAACCGAATCCTGTTGCGCAAAGTTCTTTAGAATTAGGCTACCTTTGGCCACTCATTGCAAAATACCATTCACATGCGTGCATTTTTTCTAGTACTCCTACTGGCTACCAGCACGGTCGTACTTTTCGGACAAGGATTCTCTGGCGGCTTCAAAGCGGGGCTGAGTTTCAACAATATCAACGGCCCACTAGAAGCGGGAGAAGAATACAGCTCCAGCACCAATTTCCACATTGGGGCTACGGCGGTGTATATGTTTACCGATATTTTCGGGGCGAAAGCAGAACTCATGTACAGCCAAAAAGGTACGAAGTACGACTACGAAGGAGATGGTTATTTCTTTTTCAACAGTATCCTCGGTGACTTTGAAGTCGTGGGGGAAGGAACGAGTGGGTCGGATTACACTTTGACTAATTCTTACGTAGACTTACCCCTGATGGCGGTCGTTCGCTTGGGCCGTTTTGAAATCGAAGCGGGTCCCAGTATCGGCGTCTTGGTGGGTTCTAGCGCTAATGGTACGCTCACCTTCGAGGGAAGCACGCAGCAAGGTTCAAACGTTGAGCGATTCACCACGGACGTAGAATACCGTTACTTACAGAACGACCGGAGCTTCGAGGCACAGCTCATCAGCGGTGAACCACTGCTGGTAAACGGCGGTACTTCCGTTACGCGACCTACCCGGATCGGCGCGTACTACCAAGCACCCGACAACGACAAAAATAAATTCGCGGCTCTGGAGTTTGGACTCAATGCGGGCGTTGGCTTCTTCTTGAACAAAGGACTCTACCTCGGCGGACGGGTCAACTACGGTCTTTCCGACATCACCAACGAAGAACAGGACGTTTCTTTAGCGGCCTTAGCCCCCGGCAATGAGTTCATCACCCGCGACGACGAAGATACCAACCTGTCGATTCAGATTTCGTTGGGTTTCCGTTTTTAAACTACTACTCATCCGAATATGATCCAAGTTTTTGTCACGGGCGGCACCTTCGACAAGGAGTACAACATGATTACGGGTAAGCTATTTTTCAAGGATACCCACCTGCCGCAAATGTTCGAGCGGGGCCGCTGTACGTTGGACATCGACGTCAAAACGCTGATGATGACCGATAGCCTGGAGCTGACGGAAGCCGACCGCGAGATCATGTTGCACAACTGTCGCCGTACGGAAGCGGAGCAAATCCTCCTCACCCACGGTACCGACGAGATGGTATCAACGGCGGCCTACCTCGCCGAGCGGGGTGTACCGAATAAGACGATTGTCCTAACGGGGGCCATGATTCCCTACGCCTTTGGCACTTCTAGTGATGGATTCTTCAATTTGGGCAGTGCGCTGGCTTTTGTGCAATCGCTTCCTGCCGGCATCTACATCGTCATGAACGGCCGCTGCTACGACTGGGATAAGGTGAAGAAAAATCGTAAAACGGGCTTTTTTGAGGAGAATTAGCATATGAAGTTAGCAGATATTCTTAAAGCGGCTAAAAGTAAAGCATTCCAACCCGTCTATTTCCTACACGGACTGGAAAGCTACTTCATTGACCAAATCAGCGACGCGATTGAGACCCACGCCTTGGCGGAACACGAACGGGCCTTTAACCAAACTATCCTGTACGGCAAAGATACCGATCACCTACAGGTGGTGGACGCCGCTCGCCGTTTCCCGATGATGGCCGAACGGCAACTGGTCATCCTGAAAGAAGCGCAGGAAATGCGTTCCCTCAAATCGCTCGAAACGTACGTAGCCAAACCGACACCGAGCACGGTACTGGTTATTTGCCACAAGCACAAAAAATTTTCGCTCAATTCTAAGGTCGGTAATCTCCTCAAAGCGCAGACGGTCCTCTTCGAGGCCAAACCGCTTTACGACAATCAGGTACCGGATTGGATCGGCAGTTATTTGCGGGCTAAAAAGCTCAAAGCGGCCCCCGCCGCCACGGAACTGCTGGCGGAGTATTTAGGAACCAAACTGTCAAAAGTAGCTAACGAATTAGATAAACTGGCGCTCAACATTCCCGCCGGAGAGGAGGTTACCCAGAAGCTGATCGAAGAACACATCGGTATCAGTAAGGACTACAACGTCTTTGAGTTTCAAAAGGCACTGGGACAGCGAAACGTACTCAAAGCGA